>JAJZHU010000054.1 GCA_021798375.1 Pseudomonadota bacterium
CGCCGTACCCGAGCTTAATCGCAGGTTGAGTGATTTGATTTTAATTGCACTCAACCATGCCCGAGCGGACGGGGCCAACGACGTCGCGGAAATTTTATTGGCCGCGCAAACCTTGGCGGAAACGCGACGCCGTGATAGGTGGGATATCATGTCACGCGATGAAATTAATGCATTGTCCCTGGGATAGATTGCTGGCCGCGCTTAAAAGCGGCTCCTGGCTTATTCGCAGACGTGTCGTTGCTTACAGCGGCATATTGCTGGGTTGCGAAGTCCTCGCCTTCCTCTTCCTGGTGGCCGGCACGCACGGCTGGGTGGTTCCGCTGTCGCATCCGGTCACCACCGATTACGTCAGTTTTTATGCGGCCGGACATCTCGCCGATGCCGGAACGCCCGCCGCCGCCTATCTGCGGGCCGCGCACTTCGCGGCCGAACAACAGGCCACGGCGCGTGGCATCGAATATAACTTTTTTTTCTATCCACCGGTCTTTTTGCTGCTTTGCGCAATCCTGGCCCGCCTGCCGTATTTGGTTTCTTTTGTCGCCTTTGAAACCGGAACATTGCTTCTCTGCCTTATGGTAATTCGGCGCATTCTGACACACGGAGGGGGGCTTAATCAGAAAGGCGAAGCAATAAATGGCGTCCTCTTGCTTCCTTTGCTCGCTTACCCAGCCATTTTCATCAATTTTGGCGTCGGACAGAACGGGTTTTTAACCGCCGCGTTGTTCGGTGGCGCCACCTTGCTGATCGATCGCCGCCCATGGCTGGCCGGGATATTGTTCGGCGCACTTTGCTACAAACCGCATTTTGGCCTGTTGATTCCGATTGCCCTGATCGCCGGAGGGCGTTGGCGGGGTTTCACCGCCGCCACCGCAACCGTCGCCGCCTTGGTGGCACTGTCCCTGGCCCTGTTTGGCTGGCAAAGCTGGCACGATTTTTTTATTGCGATCGCCGCCTCGCACACCACGTATGAATCGACCAAAGTCGATGTCGCTGCGTATGTCACTATATTTGGGGCTCTTCGTGTGCTTGGGGCCAGCCCACCGGTGGCCTATCTGGTCCAGGCCGTGTTTTCGCTGGCTGCCGCAACATTGGTGGCCTGGGGTTGGCGGCGCAATTTGTCCTTGCCCGTTAGGGCGGCGATGTTGGCGATCGGCACCTTGGTGGCCGTGCCCCTGGCGCTATTTTACGATCTGATGCTTGCCGCAATCGCCATGGCGTGGCTGGTTCAGGCCGGGTGGCGGCGCGGATTTTTGCCATGGGAGAAAACATTGCTGGTGGCGAACTTTATCGCCCCGCTGTTGGTGCGCGGTTTCGGGCGCTCCTTTCACATACCGATCGGCCCCTTCATCACGTTATCACTACTCACTCTCTGCATCGCCAGGGCACACAGCGAAATCCGCCCCCCCGAAACAGGGGGCAGCTTGGCCCAAGCGATACCGCCGAAGGCAATGTCAAACCATAACATGTCAGTAACAGCACATGTTAATCCCATAACATCACTTTAACGCAAAGTAATATATTGTGAATTCAGATCGAATACGATACTGATGCGAGTATGCTGCCCTCGATTCGATCACAAATGTCAGCTACCACATATAAATTAAGGAGTGTTACATCATGTCAAAGTTTCTCGTACGCTTTCTGAAAGACGAAAACGGCGCAACAGCCGTGGAATATGGTCTCATTGTTGCTTTGATCGCCGCCGTGATCGTCGGTGCCGTGACAGCGATCGGCACCAATTTGAAGACCTTGTTCAACGACGTCGCCGGCTCCATTTGATATCATTTTCGGAAGGCGGGAAACCGCCTTTTCGCCTTCCGAAAGCTCTCTCCAATAGAGCATGTTATTGAATGCGCTTGATTTTGGGGGGATCGTCGCCGTGACTGCCATCGCCGCGATCCACCAGGCTTCGATGCTTCACCTGGCCACGTTGGGCGGTTTCTTTGCCATGGCGGTGTACGCCGCGTTAAGCGATGCCGCCAATTTCCGCATTCCCAATTTTACCAGCATCGGGATTGTGGCGCTGTTTCCGTTGTACTTACTAACCAGTCCGATCACCGTCGCGTGGTTGGCCGCGGTGGCGGTAGCCGGGGCGGTTTTTCTTGTTGGTCTGGTGCTATTCGCGCGCGGCTGGGCGGGCGGTGGCGACATCAAATTTATCAGCGCCGTGGCCTTGTGGGCCGGCCCGTCGCTGATCGTGCCTTTTTTGGTAATCATGGGATTGGCCGGCGGCGTATTGGCCGTTGGGGCCTTGGTATTTCAATCCGCGCGCCGTTTTCGCACCGATGGGTCATTGTGCATAGTTTCGCTCGCGCAGATCTCCGAACGTCCCAAGATTCCTTACGGTATAGCGATCGCCGCGGGGGCCGTTTACGTGGGAGTCCGGCTCCTGATCGACTGAGTTATGGGAAGGAGCGAAAATGCGCCCGCGCGTAGTAGTTTTAGCAATCCTTGCGTTGGTCCTGGCCTTGGTAACGTCGCACTATGTGCGACGCAGCCTCGATCAGAGCCGCCACCGGGGGGCCGTGGTTCAAGTCACACCCAGGAACCAGGTAATGGTCGCCGCCCATGATCTCGCGTCGGGCACCTTGATCACCGCGGCCGATCTGCGCTGGCAAAGCTGGCCAGATGGCACGCTCGACAAGGCTTATGCGCTCCAGGGGCGCGACGATATGCAAACATTCGCAGGCGCCGTGGTCCGCCAACATATCGCCACCGGCATGCCCATCACTGCCGGTATGGTCATCAAGCCGGGCGAACGCGGGTTCCTTGCCGCCGTGCTGGCGCCAGGAATGCGTGCGATTTCGGTGCCGCTGACCATGCTGTCCGATGATAGCGGGCTGGTGCTGCCCGGCGATCATGTCGACCTGATTTTGCTGCACTCCGTTACGTTGCCCAATGCCCCCGGCTCGACACCACGCCTCATCGCCGAAACGATCGATACCGATCTTCGCGTGGTCGCCATCGACGAAAACATCAACGATCAGGACAAAAAAGTACTTTCTGGCAAAACGGCAACGCTGGAAGTTACCCCCAAACAGGCCGAGCGCGTGGAAGTCGCCGAGCGGATCGGCAATTTATCGATGATACTGCGCAGCGCCGGCGCCCCACTCGATGCAACGATGGCCGCCGTGCGGGGCAGTCATACTTGGGATAGTGACGTAAGCCGATTTATCCAGCATGATATACGAGTACAAGACACGGTCACTATTCTACGTGGCGGAACATCCAATCGGTAACGCAGGATTCTACGTGGCTAAACATCCGGTAACGCGGGCGGCGCAAACCAAGCCAACACCAGTCCGCCAGCGGACCCTGGGGGGACACAGTCTGATGAATAAATTTAGATCGATCATTCACAACTTGCTTTTAATATGCAGCATGGCTGCTTTTGCCACACTTCCGATCACCACGAATGTTGCGCACGCCCAAACTCTGATCGCCAATTCGGGCAGGCCGATAGCACTCGATGTCGGCAAGGGTATATTGATTTCCCTCGACCGCGATGCCGACACGGTGTTCGTCGCAGACCCCACCATCGCCGACGTGCAGGTTAAATCGCCCCGGCTTATTTTCATTTTTGGCAAAGCCCCCGGCAACACCTCGATCTATGCGGTCGATGCGGAACAACACGTAATGCTGAGCCGGCCAGTCATCGTCAAGCATGACCTGGAAACATTGCAAAACACGCTTTCCACCTTGTATCCGCGCGGCAATATCAAGGTCACCGCGGTCAATCAATCGCTGGTGCTCACCGGCAATGTCTCATCGCCAGGCGACGCCGCGGATATCAAACGCCTCGCCGACACCGCGGTCAGCAGCGACGCCCAATTGATCAACCGGCTGGAGGTCGATGCTCCCACACAGGTCAATCTGCGGGTGCGCATCGCCGAGGTCGATCACAGCGTGATCAAGGAACTCGGGCTCAACTGGGATATCGTGCTGCATCCGGGCAGTTTCGTATTCGGCATTGCCACCGGCAATCCGGCGATAGGTGGCACTGCGATCGTTCCATCGCTTGCCGCGGCCGGATCAACGGCCGGTATGGGGCTGCTCACCCGCAACCCGGGCGCTGCCAGCGCCACCACCGACAGCATTATGGCGGGGGTTAACGCCGGTGGAAATCTGGTCGACAGCGTGATCGACGCTTTGGATCAGAACGGGCTGGTCAACACATTGGCAGAACCCAATCTGACCGCGACATCGGGAGAAACCGCGAGTTTTCTCGCCGGCGGCGAGTTCCCGATGCTCATCCCAGGCGGTGCATTGGGGCAGCCAACGGTCGATTTCAAGCAATATGGCGTGTCGCTCGCCTTCACGCCGGTCATCCTGGCCAATGGCCGGATCAGTCTGCGCGTTCGCCCAGAGGTCAGCCAATTATCTTCCCAGGGCGCGGTGTCGATCAGCGGCACTTCGATTCCGGCTTTGACCACACGGCGTGCCGAGACCACAGTGGAACTGAGCAGCGGCGAGAGCTTTGCCATCGGCGGCTTGCTTGAAAATAGCAACACAAATAATATCAATGCATTACCAGGACTTGGCAACCTGCCGGTGCTGGGGGCCCTGTTTCGCTCCACGCAGTTTCAGCACGATGAGACCGAGTTGGTGATTCTGGTAACGCCTTATCTGGTGCGTCCGCTGGCCAACGGGCGGTATGAAACCCCCAACGACGGCTATGTACCGCCAACCGACACCGAGTTGTTCCTAGGCGGACACGACGCCCAGCGGAGCAAGTCAGCCGGACCGGCAAGCGCCACGGGTAGCCAACTGGTCGGCCCCGCCGGTTTTGTGCTGAATTGAGGAACCCAGTCATGTTGCATTCATCCTCGGCGGCCTCATCTTTCCGTCTTTCTTCCGTACTCGCCGGTGCGGTGCGGGTTGGCGCTATTTGCGGGGTGCTGACCATCGCGGGTTGCACCCATACCAATGCCGCCACAGAGGACCGCCCGGCCGCCACGGCGGCTTTAAAGCAGGTGCATCTGGCGTTGTCTGCCTCCCCCTGGGCGGTGCATTTTTCCCCCGCGTCTTCAAGCCTGAGCAACGATGAAACGGTCAGGCTTGCCGCTTATGTAGCGAAAAAAAGGAGCGGCAGTGACGGAAGGATTTTCGTTGTATTTCCGGCCGACAATTCTTCGGCCGCCGCCGCCATCGTCACGATGCGCCGGGCCAGCATCGTCCGCGCATTGCGGCCGATGGGCGTGACCGCGTGGCCGAACCTTAAAGCCGTGCCGGAGAACGCAGGTCCAATGTCCGCCCCGGGCGGATCGCCAAACGATGTGGTGGTGGAAATCGGGCAAGTAACAGCGAGCGTGCCGGATTGTCCCGATTGGACGATGCCCGAAGTCTCCAACAGCCAAAACGTTCCCACCAGCAATTTCGGCTGTGCCGACTTGACAAATCTGAGTCTGATGGTCGCCGATCCAGCCGATCTGGCGGGCGGGGCCCCTCCCGGTCCGGCCGATGGCACATTCGCCGCGCATGGCGTCGAGCTTTATCGGGCAGACACCTTGTTTAAATCTCTTACCGGCAGCGGCGGCGCGAGTTCGGGATCTGGAAGCAGTTCCAGTTCTGGCGGCGCGAGCAGCGGGGGCGCGCCATGAGTTCGGATGCCCGAATCGACAGAGCGGCGCAACCGCGTGGCCCAATGACCAAGAATGGCAGCATCGCGACGTTCGTTCACGACCCGGAATTATTCGAATTGGTGAGCAGGTGCCTGAACGAATTGCCTGGCGTCATCAAAACCGGTGCGCCGGGCATTGAACCGGGCGACATCGAAGATGCGATTGCCTACCTTACACGCGATCCATCACCAAGCGTTGTGCTCGTTGATCTGACCGGGGTGGCGGAACCGCTCGTGGCACTCGATCGCCTCGCGGACGTCTGCCATTCCGACACCCGCGTCATCGCCCTTGGCGACATCAACGACATTCATTTTTATCACAATCTGATCATTGCGGGCGTGACCGAATATTTTGTCAAGCCGGTCTCCGAGGAGCAGTTGCGCACGGCATTGCGCTCGCCGCCAGATGCGGCGGCAAAGTCCACCTCGGCCGCGCCAGTCGCGGGACAGCGCCCAATCGTGGTGGTTGGCGCGCGCGGCGGCGTTGGCGCCACCATGGTCGCAGTGTCGCTCGCATGGTACTCCGCCGAGAAGGATCATCAGCGTACCGTGCTGGTCGATCTTGATCTCTCGGCCGGCACGGTTGGAATGGCGCTTGATGTCGAAGCAGGCCGCGGGCTGGCCGACGCGCTTGCGACACCCGAACGCATTGATGGATTATTGGTCGCCAGTGCCACGGTAAAATGCAGCAGCCATCTGTTTCTGTTATCTTCCGAACTGGCACTGGAAAATCGGCGCACTCTTGCTGACAATGCCGTGCCGCTTTTGGTGGCAGGGCTACAGCAAAATTTCCAGCGCATTGTGTTCGACGTTCCACGTTCGGAACCGGGTCTGCTGGCCCAGGGGTTTGAACAAGCGGCCTTCATCGTGATCGTAACCGATTTTTCCCTCGCCGGAATGCGCGACACGTTGCGGTTGCTGAAATTGGCGAAAAAGCTGGCGCCAGGGGCCAAATGCCTGGTCGTCGGCAACCGTTTCGGCGTCGCCAAAAAAGGCGGAGTTACCGTCGAGGCATGCGAAAAGACGCTCGCCACGAAATTGGCCGCGGTGATTCGCGAAGATCCCATCGTGGTTCCCATGGCGCTTGGCATCGGCAAATCAGTGCCGGAGTCCGCCCCCGACAGCGATGCGGCCGCGGCACTGTATTCCTTGGCAGTGGCTGTCGATTGCGTGGCCGGAACGCCGGAACAGGGCTGGTTCGAACGTGTATTTTCCATCGCCAAAACCTTCGTAATGGCCAAGGGGAACTGATCATGGCCTTTGGGCGTCGCACCTCGATCTTCCTGCCCGCACCTCCTCCCGCCAACAACCCCGCCGGTCCCGAGCGGCGACAGATGGGTCATGCCACCCAACGGTTGATCGATGCGGGGGTGCTTCCCCAGGACACGCGGCTGCCTGAAAATATATTACCGCAGGAAAACCACGCGCCCGCCCATGCCGAAGTCTTGGCGTTCGATCAGGCGCCGGAAGCCCTGCCCGTGCCGGTCGATGCATCTTACACTCACGTCGAGACCATCAAAAATCAGATTCAGCCCCAATTGATGGACCGGCTCGATTTCTCCGTTGCTTCCACTTTGCCGAGGGCCGAACTTGCCCGCCAACTCGATGGGTTGGTCAACGAGATCGTGCTGGAAGACAGATTGCAAATCAATGCGCGCGAACAGCGTAACCTGGTGACCAGCCTGTTGAACGACATGCTCGGTTTCGGACCGCTCGAAAGGCTTCTCGCCGACGAGAAAGTCACCGACATCATGGTGAACGGCGCGTTTCAGGTTTACGCCGAACGTGCCGGCAAGCTCGAACTGACCAACGTGCGGTTCCGCGACGACGCCCATGTGATGAACATCGCCACGCGGATCGTGACACGGATCGGACGGCGGGTGGATGAATCGAGCCCATTGTGCGACGCGCGTCTACCCGATGGCAGTCGCGTCAACATCATCATTCCGCCTCTGGCGATCGACGGCCCCACAATCTCGATCCGCAAATTCTCCAAGCGCAAGATCACCCTCGATATCATGGCCGAGCAGGGCAATCTTTCACCCAATATGGCAACGGTGCTGAAAATCGCCGGTCGTGCCCGCCTGAATATTCTGATTTCCGGCGGCACAGGTTCGGGCAAGACAACATTGCTCAATGCCATCAGCCGGACCATCGATCATGGCGAACGTATTGTCACGATCGAAGATGCCGCCGAACTGCAGTTGCAACAACCGCATGTGGTGCGGTTGGAAACCCGCCCTTCCAGTCTGGAAGGCGGTGGCGAGGTTTCCATGCGCGATCTTGTCAAGAACTCGCTGCGTATGCGCCCGGACCGGATCATTCTTGGCGAGGTGCGTGGCGAAGAGGCCATGGATATGCTGCAGGCGATGAACACCGGCCATGAAGGCTCGCTCGGCACCATCCACGCCAACCGCCCGCGCGAGGCGCTGACGCGGCTTGAAAATATGATCGGTCTGGCTGGAATCAATCTGCCATCGAAAGCGGTGCGCACCCAAATCTCCTCAGCCCTGGATATGATCGTGCAGGTGAGCCGGATGCGCGATGGTGTCAGACGCATCACCAATATCACCGAGGTACTCGGGATGGAGGGCGACGTCATCATCACACAGGAATTATTCGTATTCGAGGTTGAGAACGAGGATGCCGACGGCAAACTGACCGGACATTTCCACTCATCCGGATTGCGTCCGGCCTGCATGCCAAAGGCTGCCTATTTCGGGCTCGACAAGCCGCTCTATGAGGCGATGCAATGAATGACGCGCCGTCAATCGATTCCGGCACGATAATATCAGCGATAGAGTTGCTGATGGTGCTGGCGATTGCGGTTTTGGCGGGTCTCTCCATCACTGGCGGAAGCCAAAGGCGTCTACAGCGGCGGATCAACGAAGTCGCCGGCGCGGCCCCGAAAGACATGCCCAAACAAGCCGGCAAAAGCACCATTCGGCGCGATGAAGCCGACAGTTCGATCGCCTTTTTAAACAATCTGATCAAAAATAGCCTGCCGCGTTTTTCCGTTCTGCGCGACAAATTATCGATGACCGGCAAGCGCATTACGCTTGGCGAGTATCTGCTCGCGAGTCTGTTGACCGCGGGGCTCGCTTTCGTTGCCCTGAACATCCTCCTGCATATGTCACTGGCCGTATCTGCGCTTCTGTCGATCGCGGCGGCCTCGTTTCTCCCGTATAAGACAATCGGGATTATGGTGACGCGCCGGCAGAACCAATTTTTGGTGTTGTTTCCCGAGAGTATCGAACTGATCGTTCGCGGCTTGAAATCCGGCGTGCCAACAAGCGAATCGATGCGGGTTGTCGGGCATGAGATACCAGACCCTGTCGGCGCGGTATTTCGCGACTTCACCGACGCAATCGCGCTTGGCAGAAACCTCAACGATGCACTGGCGGCCGCCTCCAAACGGATCAATGTCCCAGAATTCCGGTTTTTCGAAATCTGCCTGGCGATTCAACAGGAGACCGGCGGCAATCTGGCCGAAACATTGGAAATGCTGGCAGGCACGTTGCGCCGGCGCAAGCAGATAAAATTAAAGATAAAGGCACTGTCATCAGAAGCACGGGCCAGCGCCTACATTCTCGGTGTTTTGCCGTTTCTGATATTCGGCTTCCTGTTTGCCCTGAATCCTGCATATGTCGGCGTCCTATTGTACGATACGCGTGGTCATATGGTACTCGGGGCAGCCTTGATATTCCTGGCGCTCGGCGTTGGGACCATGATTCAGATGGGCAGATTTGAAATATGACCTGGATCACCACCTTCATCGGCTGGCTGCAGGGCGACAACTCCCCCGTCATTCTTGCATCCCTCGTAGCACTGGCGGCGCTTACCATGGCGTGGGGTGGATTGGTGACGCGCGACCCGATTGGGGGGCGATTAAAAGAGTTGGCCAAGATGCGCGATGGTCTGCGCACCAATGTGGGGGCAGCGCGCCGCAACCAGGCAAGGGAGGATTTTCGGCAGTCCAGTCTCAACCTGATGCGCAATTCGGTGGCCAAATTCAATTTGATGCGCGGCCGGCAGATCGAAAAAATCTCCGCCCGCCTGTCGCGCGCCGGATGGCGTTCCCGAGATGCAATGACAGGCTATCTATTTGCCAAGGGCTTTTTCCCCCTGCTGGTTATGGCGGGAGGAATATTGTTTCTTGTCGTGCGCAGCCAGGTGAAGATAAGTCCGACCCTGAGCCTGATCGCGGTATCTGTCGCCGCGCTATGCGGCCTGTTCGGGGTGGATAAGGTCATCACCATGATCGGTGACGCCCGCATCAAACGTCTGACCAGGGCGTTGCCGGATGCACTCGATCTGCTGGTGATTTGCGCCGAAGCCGGGCTGGGGCTTGATGCCGCGATCGCGCGCGTCGGAGTGGAAATGGGACAATCCGCGCCTGACTTGTCCGACGAATTACTGCTCACCTCGGCCGAAATGAATTTTCTACCCGATCGTCAATTGGCGTTGAAAAATTTGGTAATGCGAACCGACATGATGAAATTGCGCGCACTGGTCAATAGTTTGATCCAGTCAGAGCGCTTTGGCACACCGCTGGCCAATGCTCTGCGGGTGCTATCCGCGGAATTTCGCGAAGAGCGATCAATGCGTGCCGAGGAAAAAGCCGCCAGACTGCCGGCCATCATGACAATCCCGCTGATTCTGTTTGTCCTGCCGTCGATCTTCATGATCGTTATCGGCCCCGCCGTTATCCATATCATGGACAACTTCAAAGGAGTTCATCATTAGATCACGTTGAACCATATACCCGCGGCGATCATGCTCTAGAGCATGATCGCCGCAGGTTGAATAACACGTAGGCGTGAATCATGCGTAAAAACAAAAAGTTAGAGCACGTTCGTCGCACGTATATGGTTCAACGTGATCCGAACGTGCTCTAATGTTCCATTGTCGCCGCACTCGACCGCAACAGCAGAGCAACACGTTCGCCCGGTGAAATGGCGCGCAGATGCGCGTAATAGGCAAGATTGTTCTGCACCGATGCCTCGTCCATATTGGCGGCGGCAACTTGTGCCGCCTCGGTGGTATGCCCTGCCAGACCCAGCACCAGGGCAAGGTTGAGCTGGTCGCGCACGGCCGCGTTCGGCGATGCGGCGGCGGCGCGCATGGTGGCGATCGCCGCGTCGAAATCGCCGTTGAATGCCTGGGAAAGCCCCAGATCCTCGCGCAAGCCCTGCTCATCCGGGAAATGCACCAGGCCATTTTGGCAATCCGCCACGGCATCACCAAAGCGGCCCAGCAGATCTTCGGCAACGCCGAGCGCCCGAAAGGCGCGTGGATCGAGCGTGGTGGCCAACCCTCTGTGCAACGCATCAATGGCCGCCGCGGGCTGATCCAGCTTCACCAGCGCCACCCCCAACCCATTCAATGCCGGCCCGTTATTGGGCGACCGCGTAAG
>JAJZHU010000055.1 GCA_021798375.1 Pseudomonadota bacterium
TCTGCGGGGCGGCGGCCGGGGACGAGGTTGTTGAGATAATGGGCGATTCCGTCCTGGGCGGTGGCGAAATCGGCCACGCGCAGGTGGTTGATGGAGGAAATGACGGTTCCCGCCGCATCGATGGCCGCCAGGCCAAAACGGGCGTTTGTGCCGCCGATGTCTCCCACCAAACGTAAAATCGTCTTTGGCATCGCATTCCCCCTCTCAACATGGTTGCGCATTACGGGCTGTGCAGCTTAGCGTTACTTTTGCCACGATCCGCCCAACAGGGGAATGCCATGCGTTTTATTGCCGGTCTTGCTGCGTTGCTGATCTGCCTGCCGCCGCTTTGCGGCGTGGGCGTCGCTCGTGCCGATGTGACGATCGGCGTGGCCGGTCCGATGACCGGTGCGAATGCCAGCTTTGGCGTGCAATTGCGTGAGGGGGCGGTGGAGGCAGTGGCCGACATCAACGCCAAGGGCGGTGTTTTGGGCGAGCGGGTCAATTTGGTGGTGGGCGACGATGTTTGCGATCCGCGTCAGGCGGTTTCGGTGGCCAACGACATGCAATCGCGGGGAGCGGTGTTCGTGGATGGGCATTATTGCTCGGCCAGTTCGATCCCGGCGAGCAAGGTTTATACCGACGCCGGCATTTTGGAAATTTCGCCCGCTTCGACCAATCCCGCTTACACCGACAATGGCGATTGGAATATTTTTCGCGTCTGCGGGCGTGACGATCAGCAAGGCAAAGTGGCGGGCGAGTATATTGCCGCTCATTTCGGCAGCGCGAAAGTCGCCATCCTCAGCGATAACTCGGCTTATGGCAAAGGCATCGCCGATCAGACCAAAAAATTCATGAATGCGGCGGGCAAGCAAGAGGCGCTGTATCTGACCTATGTTCCCGGAGATAGCGATTATTCCGCTCTGGTTTCGCGTTTGAAAGAGGCCGGCATCACTGTTGCGTATTTGGGTGGTTATCACCCCGAGGGCGGGTTGATTTTGCGTGAGGCCCACGCGCAAGGGCTGAAATTGCAATTGATTGGCGGCGATTCGTTGGTGACCAGCGAATTTTGGCAAATCACGGGGGCCGCCGGCGAAGGCACGTTGATGACTTTTCCTGCCGATCCGCGCAATTTGGCCACGGCCGCGGTAGTGGTGAGCGACTTTAAAAAGCGTGGTGTCGATCCCGAGGGGTATGTACTTTATAGTTACGCCGCCGTGCAGATTTGGGCCGAGGCGGTGCAGAAAGCGAACAGCGTCGATCCGCAAAAAGTGGCCGCGATGCTGAAATCCGGCGGTCCGTGGAACAGTGTGTTGGGGCCGATCGGCTTTGACGCCAAAGGCGACATCGTTCATTCAAATTATGTTTTTTATCAATGGCATGATGGTAATTATGGCCAGATCGGCAATTAGAGCATGATCGCCGCAGGTTGAATAACACGTAGGCGTGAATCATGCGTAAAAACAAAAAGCTAGAGCACGTTCGTCGCACGTATATGGTTCAACGTGATCCGAACGTGCTCTAGCGCAGTATCACGTCATCGGAAAGATTCTTATCTGCCTTGATGATCCACGATCTTTGCCAACCGCTCGAACTCCGCCCCATCCAATGTCTCGGCCCGCCTGGTGCCATCGATTCCGGCCTGGTCCAGCAATGCCTGTCCGCCCAGGCTTTTGAGCGAACTGCGCAGCATCTTGCGGCGCTGGCCAAAGGCGGCGGCGGTGACTTTTTCCATTGCCTTGAACAAGCGCGGCGCCGGTTGATCCGCGCGCGGATCGAGCCTTACCACCGCCGACCAGACTTTGGGCGGCGGGCTAAAGGCTTCGGGCGGCAGGCGCATCACGATATTGGCGTTGCAAACCCACTGCGCCAACACACCCAGACGGCCATATTCATCGCTGCCGGGCGCCGCCGTGATGCGTTCGGCTACTTCCAACTGAAACATCAGGGTCAGCCGCTCCCATTGCGCGGCCTGTCGCAGCCAGCCCACCAGCAACGGCGAGGCCACGTTATAGGGTAGATTGGCGATGATCTGGCGCGGTGCGCTCACCAATGCGGCCAGGTCCAGGGTGAGCGCGTCTTGTTCGATCAACGAAAGCCGGCCAGCGGCGGCGGCCACCAATTCGCGGATCGCTTCGGCGGCGCGCGGGTCGATTTCCACCGCGGTGATATGGGCGGCGGCGGATCGCAGCAGCGGGCGGGTCAGACCGCCGGGGCCGGGGCCAACCTCGACCACCTGCCGGCCGGCAAGCTCGCCCGCCATCGCCACGATGCGCGCGGTTAGATTCTCATCCAGCAGAAAATGCTGTCCAAGCGATTTACGCGCATCCAGCCCATGCCTGGCGATGATCTCGCCAAGCTTGGGCAGGGGGGGGAGTTCGAACATCGCTCAGCTCTGGCTGTCGTCCTGCGCCGCCACTCCATAGCGTTTGATGTTGGCCTGGCGCTCCATATCCTGTTGCAGCCGGCGCGCCAGACGCTCCACCCGTTCATTGACGATGCGGTCGCCCATGTCGCTGCGGCTGGTTTGCGCAAGGTTTTCCTGCTTTTTGCTGCATACCATCATGACCAGGATGCCATCGCTGGAAACCAGCGGCTGTGAGGGTTTGTTGATTTCAAGCGAGCCAAGAAGTTGTTTCATCGCCGGATTGCTCAGACGCTCCAGCGGCAGAGGACCGGGGTCCGAGGGGTGGACGCTGCCCATTTCCTTGTTGGCGGCTTCCATCGTGGCGCAGTCGTGCGCCGTCGCCGAAAGATTGCGGGCGCGCAGCAGCATCGATTTTTGCTGATCGGTGGGGGCAGCGGGGTTAAGCACGCTGGTGAAAGGGAAAAAGGCCTGGCGCACATTGGCCATGGTCACCAGTTCCAGCCCGATGGTGCGTTTGGCCGCAAGTGTCACGATGGTATAGCCGCCCGGCACACGGATGGGGTTGCTGATGGCGCCCACCGGCATTTGGGTGACGACGGCGGCGACTGCATCGTCCAGATTCTGCGGGCGCACCCAACCCATGTCGCCGCCCGAAAGCGCATCCTCGCTTTGGCTGAATTCCGCGGCCATATTGGCAAACGCGGCGCCGCTGCGCAGACGTTCGATCACCGTATCGGCAAAGCGTTTGGCGCCCTCGGCATGGCTGGGGCTGGCGATGGGCACGAAAATTTCCGAAATTTCATATTCCTGCCGGCCGGTGGCGGCTTTTTCCGCGGCCATGCGGGCGTCGATTTCCGCCGGGGCCACTTCGGCACGGGCGCCGATTTCCTGGCGCAACACCTGGCTCCAGGCCATTTGGGCGCGCAATTGATCGACCAGCGTGCGTAGCGATATGCCGTTTGCGGCCAGGGCCTTGCGCAGATTGCCCTTGTTGCGCTTGTTCAATTCGTCGATTTGTTCGGCGACGGCGCTATCGGGCACGACGATCTTGCGGTTTTGCGCCTCTTGCAGCCGCAATTTTTCATCGATCAATTGTTGGCTGATCTGGGCGTCAAGCCGCGACAGTCCCTCGTCCGACAGCGGAATGCCGGAGGAAAGGGCGAACAGGCGCGCGCGCGCATCCACGTCGCCCTGGGTCACCACGTCGCCATTGACAATGGCGACGATGGTTTCATCGGTGGGGGGTGCTGGAGCGGTGGTGATCGGCGCGGGAGCGGTCGCCGCCCACGCGCGGGGCGTTAGGGCAAGCAGACAAGGAAGCAACAGTAAAGCCAGTTTCGAGTGGGTGGTCATGATGCGTGTCTCGCGGTCAGGAAGCATGGGTGCCAATGGTGCCGATGGTCTTGAAGGTAATCTGGAACAACACGCCAGTCGCCCCCGAATCGTTGAGCAGCGATGTGTAGCGCCGATAGAAGCTGACGTCGAAGGTAAAGCATTCGTCGTCGTAGGTTAGATGCACATTGGTGCTGTCCATCAAGCTGGAATGCAGATCGCGCCGCGCATCGCCAGATACGCTCCAACTGCCCCAATGACTGCTGGCGCCAAGATAGATTTCGTTGCGATGCTGGAAATAATTGGTGGGCAACAGGGCGGTGTCATACAGATTATAGGGATTGGTGGTTGAATAGAAATAACCGCCGGTCAAGCGAAACGGCGAACCGCCTACGGCAAATCCGGCATCGTGCATTTGCGGGGTGAAGCTGTTGCGGTCGAGTCGGGTGCGATAGCTGATTCCCACCAGACTGCCGAAATTGAAATTCAAATGCGCCACGTAGTCGGACCTTGTGCCGCCGAGTCCGCTGCCCGGCAACACTTCGTTGGTGTCGTTGGTAAGACGGAACGATTGGCCGAACAATGCGTCGGCGCTGTTTTTACTACCGTACCAGGCGCCGTGCAGCGCCGCATCCACTCTGCTGCCGCCGTCGGCGCGATCGATGCCGTTATAGCGATTGAGCGCGAACAGATTGGCGTCGGAAAAATCCAGATCCAGACTGTCTTCGTTGGGGGTTGCGTTGCTGCGCCAATTGCCGCTGCGTGGGCTTGCCACCAACTGGAACATCGGTTCGATCATCTCGCTGCCGACGCCGTTGCTGTCGTGGCGCAGGAATGGCATGCGCCATGAAAGTGCCGCGGCGGGTTGGCTGTTGATGGTTTGGGCTTGTGCGTCGGCCGACCAGGTGGGAGTCTTGTTCAACGAGAAGCTGGAATAATAGGCGCTGTCGTCATGCATGCGGAAATTCCAGACCCCGCCGATGGGGTCCTGGAACGCGCGCTGCCAATCGATATTCATATTAAGTCTGGCCGTATTGGTGCCGGCAGGCCGCATCACGTTGATCACGCCTGTGTCTATGCTCAATCTGCCGCCCAACGGGTCGATGGTATTGAAATAGCTGTATTGAGCGCGCGGTAACACATATGGCAGCGTGCTTTGTGAAGTGGTGGTGGTGGTGGATTGAAAGGTGGTGGCGCTGACCTTGGCCCACGAACCCTGACCGAAGCCTTCGAGATAGGTCGAGCTTTCCATATAGATCGGAATGGCGTTGTTGGTATCGCGCAAATAGAGCGCCGAAGTAGCGGTGTCGATCGAAAAACCATAGCGCCAGTCATCGTTGATGGCGAAGGTTCCGGTGCCTTTCATCAGACCTTGCATCGTGTTCAGGTCGCGCCCGCCCATCGCATCAAGTTCCATCACACCGCTGTTAAAGCGTTGCCGATAGTCCAGATCGACGTCTGGACCGGAACCGGTGGCCAGGGTAGGGGTGACAGTCAGATCGGATTGACCGTCGATCACCCAATAATAGGGCAAGCGCACATAAGTGCCCATGTATTGCGCATTCCAGCCATAGGAGGGGACCAGAAAGCCGCTTTCGCGTTTCACCGAGGGGTCGGCATTGGTCATATAGGGAAACCACGCCACCGGCACGCCCCACATATCCAATGTCATGTCGCTGTATTCGACGCGCTTATGTTCCAGATCCTGGACCACGTGATTGGCTTTGATCTGCCATTCGGGGGCACGGGAGGGATCGGACAGGCACAGGTTGCAACTGGTGTAGACGGCGCGCGAAAATTCATTCAGTTCGCCATCGACGCGCCGGCCGGCATTGGCGACCAAACGGCCATTGTGCGCCAGCAGCGCCGAGACCTTGGTAAACAGCCCATCGCGCATGTTGTTGGAAAGTTCGGCGTAGTCGGTGAACATCACCTGCCCGTCGGGTTCCGTCATCGCCACATGGCCGCGCGCCACGGCACGGTTGGCGGCGCGGTCAAAGGTGATGCTGTCGGCGGTGATGACCTGGTTGTCTTGCCACGCCTGCACATGGCCCCGCGCCACCACGATATTGTTATTTTGGTCGTAATCGATCTTGTCGGCGATAAATCCGATCGGGGCGGATTTGTTGCCGGGGACGGTTTTATCGGGAGTGGCCTTCGTCGTGCCGTTGCCCGATTTGGCCGTGTCGGGCGTATGCGCCGCCGCTCCCAACAGGCACAAAGCCGAAGTGACCAGCAGCCCCAATCGCGTTTTGATGCGGGTTTTGCCGTGTGACATTATCCGTCCTCGAGGTGGAGCAGCAAAGTGACAGCCAATAAAAGCCCCGCCGCCGCCGGCGCCCAGGCGGCAAGCAGCGCCGGAAGGGCGCCGGATTGACCAAATTCATCGGCCAGGCGCGAGAAGGCAAATAAGGCAAATCCCGCAGCGACACCACTGCTTAACAGACGCATAACACCGCCCCGCCGCGCCGGCCGCATGGAAAATCCCGCCGCCACCAGCGCCATGGTGCCCGAAAGCAGCGGCAGGGCGAGCAGGGATTGCAGGTGCAGACGGTGTTTTATCGAAGAAAATCCAGCCTGTTCCATCAGCTTGATAAAGCCCGGCAGCGCCCAAACCGAAAGCGTATCGGGCGAGGCGAAGCTTTGTTTGACGCGCGCCAAGGTGAGATCGGTGGGAAGATCGATGTTGACCACGGGGCCGGGCAGTTGGTCGGGTTTGATTGTTCGCGCGTCGGTCAGATGCCAAACCCCGTCGTCCAGCTTGGCAACGCGGGCTTCCACCCGTTCGATCAGGCGATCATGGCTGTCGAGCCGGAACACGCTGACGTGATCGGCGGATAACTGACCCCGCAGAAGTCCGGCGTTCTTTCCATGCAGGATGGCCGAACCATCGGGGTCAAGTCCCGCATCTTGCTGCCGCAGCCAGATATTGCCGCCTTGCAGGCTGACAAGTCCATCGTCCATGCGAATGTAATGATCGTCCAGCCGTTCGGCCAAATTATAGCAAGCCGAGGAGATCGGGCTGACGGCGAAAGTGGCAGATCGCGCCCAGAAGCACCGCCGCCGCCACCGGGGCGGACAGAAACTGCCATGCGGAAAGCCCGGTGGCACGGATCACCACCAATTCCGACGTGCGGGCCAGCCGCCAAAAACAATTGATCCCACCCAACAATATTGCGAAAGGCAGTAACTGCAATCCCATCCAGGGGATGTGCAACAACGCGATTTGGCTCAGAATTCCCAAAGTGGCTTCCGGGCGCGTGACCGAGCGGCGCAGCAGTTCGACAAAATCAAACATCGAAAACAGCACCGAAAGCGCGGCCAACATGCCAAGCACCGACAGAATAAAGCGCCGCGTGATGTAAATCGCCAGAGTTATCGACATCAGACTCCCTCCGCCGGTTGAGCGGATGCGGTGGGCGGGGTCGCGGCCCGATGGGGCGCGAACAGGATCACCGCGGCGATGACGCCCGGCCCAATGGTTGCCAGCCATATCAGCCCGAGCAGATTGGCGTTGCGTCCGGCCAGATTTTGCGCCGCGAGTTGCAGCACCAACGCACCGACCACTGTCAAAATCGCCAAGGTTGGACGCAGATAATCGGTGCGGCGCGTGAACGCGCCGGAAAGCACCGAAGCCAGCGCCACCAATGTGAAGGACAGCGACGAGATGGGCGACGCGAGCCGGCGATTTGCTTCCACCAGCAACTTCGGCAGGTTTTGTGTGGCGACATTGCCGAGCGGCGGCTTTAACAATTCGGCCATCGATAATTCATCCGGGTCGCGTTGGCGGGTGCTGTCGGCTTTGGCGTTGTTGCTCATGTCGATCATGTCTTGCGCAAAGCTGAGCACGTCGAGGCGCCCGGTTTTCTGATCGATTTGTTGCCGTGTGCCGTTTTCCAGCAGCACGCGCGGGCCAGATGCGGTGCTGGCGATGTCGCCATGGGCGGCAAAGATGGTGGCGGCGGCGGCTGGGTTGCGTTCATCGTCCACCAATACCCCATGCAGGGTGCCGTCGGCATCGCGGCGCCGCACGAACACGGTGACATTGTTGCCCATTTCCGTGAATACGCCGTCTTGCAGCAGAAAGGCCGCCATGCGGTTGCGGATTTCGAACTGCTCTTCGCGGAATTTGCTGTAGGAGACCGGAACCAGCCAGTTGTTAAGCACCAGGCCCAACAACAAACACCCCGCACCCAACCCCAATGCGGGTCTGGCGATGGCGAACGCTGAAAGCCCCAGGCCGCGCATCACCGTGATCTCGCGGTCGCCGGCCATGCGTTGATAGACCATCTGCACCACGGCGAAGCTGGTCACCGGCAACACAAAGGCCACCAATTGCGGGATCAGCAGGCCGGTGAGATTCAAAAACACCCACAGCGACAGACCACGATCAACCACCAATTCGACGAAACGCAACGCCTGTACCAGCCACATCAGCGCCACCAACCCCACCGTCGAGGCAAGCAATCCCCACAGCAGTTGGCGCGTGATGTATCGATCGAGCGTTTGGGGGTGGGGGAATCGCATGAACCGATGTTAGCCTTGATCGCCGGGAGGGAGAAGCTTGCCCGGATTCATCAGGTCGCGCGGATCGATGGCGTGCTTGATTTTTTGCATCAGATCCAGTTCCGCCCCGCCCCGCCAATCCGCCATCATGTCTGATTTCAACTGCCCAATGCCATGTTCGGCGGAAAAACTGCCATCGAATTGTCGCACCACCGCGTTCACCGCCTCCATCAGATCATGCGCGCGGGCCAAAAAGCCAGGGCCGTCGGCGCCTTCGGGCTGGATCAGATTAAAGTGAATATTACCGTCGCCCATGTGGCCGAACGGCGCCACGCGAATGCCGGGGATCAGGGCCTCGACCGCCGTCTGGGCCTGCGCCATGAAGGCGGGCGAGGCGGAAACGGGCACGGAAACGTCGTTTTTCACATTGGCGCCGGCGCGTTTCTGCGCCTCGGCGTGCTCCTCGCGGATCTTCCACAGCGCCAAACGCTGCGCTTCGGAATCGGCCAGCACCGCATCGAGCACGATCTCGTCCTCGAACGCCGCCTCCAGCACCGATTCCAGCATGGCGCGCAGACCGGCGCGGGCGCGCGGGGTGGAAAGCTCGATCAGGGCATAATGATCGGCGCGGTCGGCCAGGGGCAAATTCACCCCCGGAATATAACGCAGCACGAGATCCATGCCGGTGCCCGACATATATTCAAACGCCACCAGCGAGGCCGGATCCTCGGCCTGAAAGCGCGCGAACAGATCGAGCGCCGCCTCGGCCGATGGCAAGGCGCACAAAGTCACCTCGGTTTCACGCGGGATGGGGACCAGTTTCAGCACGGCGGCGGTGATGATGCCCAGCGTGCCCTCGGCCCCCATGAACAGATGGCGCAGGCAGTAACCGGTGTTGTCTTTGCGCAAACGGCGCAATCCGTGCCAGATCTGCCCATCGGGCAACACCACTTCCAATCCCAACACCATGTCGCGGGCATTGCCGAAACGCACCGTGTTGTTGCCGCCCGCATTGGTGGAAAGCACGCCGCCGATTTGCGCCGTGCCCTCGGCCGAAATCGACAAGGGCAGCCAGCAGCCCGCATCGCGCGCCATGTCCTGCGCGGTCTTAAGCGGCACACCGGCCTCGATGGTCATGGTCATGTCGGTGCGGTCCAGCGCCCGCAATTTGGTTATGCGCGAGGTCGAAATCACCAATTGCGTGCCGTCGGGGGCCGGCGTGGCGCCGCCGCACATGCCTGTGTTGCCGCCCTGGGGCACCACGGGAATGTTGTTTTCACAGCAATAACGCACCAAGGCGGCCAATTCCGGAGTGGTGGCGGGACGCGCCACCGCCAATGCCCGGCCCTGATACAGCCCGCGCCAATCGGTGGCATAAGACGCCGTGTCGGAAACATCGGTCAGCAGACCGGTGTCGCCCAGCAGGCTTCTGATGGCGTCGAAATGGGGGCTGGTGGTGGGCCGTGTTTCGGGCATCGCATTCTCCTTCGGGATGATGCTTTAGCGCGGACGCCCCTCGGGGCATAGGGGTAGGTGATGTTTTGGCTGAGCGTTAGCTTCTTGTTTGCTGTTTGGCGCCTATGAACGATGGCCTGGTCATTTTCCGGAATGTTTGCCGCAGCCGATGCCCCCTCCGACGGACGACGTCACGAACTGGATGCATTTGTTCCGTTGGATCGTAAAGCTGATCCGCGACGAATTTGATATCGACGAGGCCCGTCTGGTGCGCGCCGCCGTGCTGGAGGGCGATCTGGGGCTGTCGATCGAGCAGATCGAGGAAGTGCTGGACCAGTTGCAAAAATCCTTCCATCTGCGCTTTCCGCCGGGGATCCTGGATGAAGTGCTGAAACTGGAGGAATTATGCATGTTGGCGGCCTGGCTGGCCGGCATGTTCAAGCGCCCCGGCTTTATCGGCGATGGGTTTGCCGTCTCCTGCATCGCGTCAAATCCGCGCGCGGCGGTGTAATTTCCTGGTTGTAAGCCCTTCATGGATCGGGCAGCTTGCAGCGATGGACGTTGTAGATCTCGTCGCCCGTGTGCGCGACCATTTTATCGAGCAGTTTGGCAGCTTTGTTGAACAACAACAGGCGCGTTTCAAGCTGGGCAGTGCGGAAGTGAAGCTGGAGCTGGACGAAGACAGCGCGGTGTTCGGCGGACTGTATTGCGTGGATTTCATCCGCCCCGTCGATGACGAAGAGGACGAGGACGACGAAGACGGGGTGGTGGAATTCGACCCCGCGTTTTTCCTGCAGTTCGAACCCGCATCGGGCGCTTTCGGCGGCATGGAAGTGCTGATCGAACAATTGCATTGGCACGATATCGTGATCCATCACGATCTGAAATCGCTGCCCGAGGATGCCATCGACGATTGGTTCGAAGCCTGGTTCGATCCCGAAGACGAGCGTTTCGATCCCGAAGCGCGCTTTGCCGGCGTGATCCATTCGCTGGTGATCGCCGACGGCAAAATCAGCATCGATTTCGGCACCGCCCATGCCGCGGCGTTTTGGGACATGCTGGAACTGCTGGAAGGCGCAGGTGCGACGCAAGTGCGGATCGGCAGCGGTGACGAAGAAGGCGAGGGCTAGGGCGATGGCTCTCGTTTCGGGTGTGCATCATCTCAGTTTGGGCGTTGCGGACCTGCCTTCGATGCGCGCGTTTTATCGTGATGTGTTGGGTTTCACGGGCGTGCTGGCCGAATTTGAGGATGTTGGGCCACCGCCGATGCGGGAGATCAGCCGGGTCAGCGATCTGGTGTTCAGCGGCGCGATTATCGAACAGCCGGGGAACGGTGCCTTGAGCGCGTGGGTGAAATTGCAGTTGATCCAGCTTAAACGCCCCACGT
>JAJZHU010000365.1 GCA_021798375.1 Pseudomonadota bacterium
CCGAATCGCTCAAAGCCGCCTTTGCCGGTGGCGAGCGGATGTTGCTGATCAGCACGATGAATGTGGGACGGCGGCCCAAACAACACGGCAACGCCATCGACGCGGCCAAGGCGGCCGGCGTGCGTTACCTGGTTTACACCTCGAGCGACGGCCTGCACCCCGACAATCCCGCCATCATCGCCCCCGATCACCGCGCCACGGAAGCATTGATCAAGGCCAGCGGGCTTGATTACACCATCATGCGCGACAGCCTTTACGGCGAAACCCCGGTGACGATGGTGGCGCCCGAGGCGCTGAAAACCGGCTTTTGGCGTTCTCCTTCCGGCAAAGGCAAGGTTGGCTTTTCGGCCAAGAAAGATTGCTCGGCCTGCGCCGCCACGGTGCTTGCCGGCGAGGGGCACGAGGGCATCACCTATGCCATCACCGGCCCCGAAGCCCTGACCTTCCGCGATGCCTGCGATCTTGCGTCGGAAACGACCGGCAAGCATATCGAATATGTCGATATCAGCTTTGAAGAATTCGACAAGGATCTCCAAGCTCTCGGCATTCCCGAAGATTATATCAACAACATGAATATCGACGGAAAAACATCCGGGCGGCGCGACATCATATCTTACGAACGCGGCGTATTTCTTGGTTATTTCTCGAACGTGTCGGGGGACGTAAAGAAGATTCTGGGGCGCGAACCGACATCGTTGCGCGAGACTTATCAGGAACATCGCGATTTTCTGATGCAATTTGTGAAATAACAAGAATCTTCCGTTCAATGGCTTCAATCCGGAAAATACAGGAACCGTACCATGCAGCTAAGACGTTTTGAAAATAAAGTCGCTCTGATCACCGGCGCCGGCGGCGGCATTGGCCGCGCCACCTCGCTCGCCTTCTCGCGCGAGGGCGCATCGGTGGTGGTGGTGGATTTTAACGCCGAAACCGCCGCCGAAACGGTGCGCTTGATCGAGGCCGAGGGCGGCACAGCGCTGCAATTGACGGTCGATATCGGCAATGAGGCCCAGGTAAAAGGCATGGTCGAACAAACCATCGCCAAATTCGGCAAGCTGGATATCGCCTTTAACAACGCGGCGGTGGATGTTCACAGCACCTTGCTCACCGACACCACCGAGGCGATTTGGGATCGGGTGATCGATACCAACCTCAAGGGCACCTTCTTTTGCCTGAAGCATGAAATCATCGCCATGACCGCGCGGGGCGGTGGGGCGATCATCAATACTTCCTCGCTCGCCGCAATCACCACGGCGCCCGGGATTCCTGCTTATACCGCCTCGAAACATGGCGTGGTGGGTCTTACGCGCGCCTCGGCGTTGGAATCGATCAAGCAAGGCGTGCGCATCAACGCCGTCTGCCCCGGCGCCGTGCTGACGCCGCTGCTGGAAAGCCATCTGAAAATTCCAGGCATGAAAGAGCATATCGAAGCACAGCATCCGATCGGGCGTTGGGCGCAACCCGAGGAAATTGCCAATGTCGTGATGTTCCTTGCCTCGGATCACGCGTCGTTCATTGTCGGTCAGCCGATTATTATTGATGGCGGGGCAACGATTCTCTAGAGCACGTTCGGATCACGTTGAACCATATATGCGCGACGAACGTGCCCTAGCTTTTCGTTTTTACGCATGATTCACGCCTACGTGTTATTCAACCTGCGACGATCATGCTCTAGCGAAAGAAGGGGAAGAATCTTCTCCTGTTCTTTCTTAGATCATTCATTCGGGGAAATCCATGGACCAGACCCATTTCCAGAAATATCTCGCCGCCTTCAACGCCCGCGACTATGAAACATTGCATCGCGATTTCTTCGCGCCCGATGTTCAACTGGTCACGTTGGGCCACGTATTAAAGGGCCAGGCTGGGATTCGGAAATTCTATAGCTTCTTCCATCAATATGTGCGCGAGACCATTCACCTGATCGGCTTTTATCCCACGACCGACGGATTTTTCGCGCATGTCGGCATGAAACTGGAGGCATTCGCCCCGCTGACCCAGGAAAAACTGTCGGCGGCAGGTGTGGGAAATATCCCGCCCATTCCCGAAGGCGCGGTGTTTGAAAACGAGATGTTCATTCATTATCAAATCGCCGGCGGGAAATTCAAACTGATCCGCTGCGCCACTTACGTGCCACCCGAGGCTTGAAGCGGGTAATTCCACGGCAACAGAAGGAAGTTTTGCAAATGCTGCTCGATGGCAAAGTTGCTTTGGTCACCGGGGCCGGGCGTGGTTTGGGCCGGGGACACGCGCGGGCTTTGGCGGCGGCCGGGGCGCGGGTGGTGGTGAATGATCTGGGCGGCGCCAGCAGCGGCGAGGGTTCCGATCCGGCCCCGGCACAGGCCGTTGTCGATGAAATCCGCGCCGCGGGCGGCGAGGCCGTGGCCGATGGACGCAGCGTGGCCGATTGGAACAGCGCGCGGGCCATCGTCGATGCGGCGATCGAACATTTCGGGCGGCTGGACATCGTCGTCAACAATGCCGGCATCGGCCACGGCACGCCGTTCGGCACGATGGAGGAACGCGACTGGGACCTTGCCATCAACATCAACCTCAAGGGCACGGCGGCGATCACCCATTGGGCGGCGCGCCATTGGCGGGAGACCGGCCCCCACGCGGGACGGGCCTTGATCAACACATCCTCGCCCGCCGGTCCACAT
>JAJZHU010000056.1 GCA_021798375.1 Pseudomonadota bacterium
CTGATGGCGGCGGCGACCGTGGTTTTGCTGATCGTTTCGGCGATATTTCGCGGCCCCTGGTTGGATGATTTTGCGACGTTTCTGTTTGCGAACCCGGCCGTGCCCTGGGGCGTTGCGTGGCATAACCTCTGGCCCACCGATATAAATCCACCCTTGTTTTACGCCGTGGCCCGGTTGTGGGTGGATTTGTGCGGCACCGGATTGTGGGCGCGGCGCATGGTGAATATTTTGCCGCTACTGGGGTTGCTGGGTTGGTTCGGCGTCGCTTGGCGACGCTTTCCGGCGCAACGGGCATTTTTGCTGCTGTATTGGTTGATCGGTATCTGCAGCGCATATTTCTTCTCGGATTTTTCCGTTTATCGATCCTATTTCTTTCAATATGTGGCGGCGTTGGTGTTCGTGGGCGCAGCAACGCTGAATTATTTGGAACAACGGCGCGAAATAGATTGGTTCCAGTTGGCTGCCGTGCCGTTTTTGTTCGAGTTGCATCAGATCACGGCGCTTTATGCCGGCGTGATGCTGCTGGCGTTGATCGGGCGTGATTTGCGGGCGAGAAATTGGCCCCGCGGGCTGACGACGGGCGGTGTGGCGTTGGTGTCGGGGGTGCCGTTGCTGGTGGTTACCTGGTTGCAACTGCACCGGCAGGTTACGGCGCTGGATAATCAGGCATGGATCCAGAGGCACGGAGTTTGGCCTTCGCTTTGGTTGATCCTGGGGTTTCTGCCCAAGGCGTTGGGGCAGAATTGGTTGGCGCTATCGGGCGGTTTGGTGGCGCTATTCAACGGCTATGTGGATCGCCCGGCGCGGCGCTGGCTTTGGCTGTTGGCCGGCGTGGCTTTTGTGGGCACAGGTTTGTTGTTGATCGCCAACCGCTTCACGCCGTTGATCGTGGATCGCTATTTTGCCTTTCTGACAGTTCTGTGTGTTTGCGGTTTGACGTTGGCTCTGGTGGCGTTGTGTGCGCGCTTTGTATGGTTGTTTTATGCGTTGCTGGCATTTGCCGCGGTCTATACGGGTGTGTGCTTTGTGCAGGCGGTGCGCGATCAGCGTTGGAGCCAAGGCGCCGATATGGTGGCGAATCTGGTGGCGCAATGCCCCGGCACGCGGGTTCATGCCGGGATGATGCCACCGAACCCGGAGGAGCAAATCGGGCTCGCGTTTTTGGCGGCACAGCGTGGCGTGACATTGCTTCCGGTCGTGCCCGGCCATGTCGGCACGGGCGCTGGGGCGTGCCCGGTGTTGTATTGGACCGAATATTACCCGCCTTCGAATGCCGATGTAGCGTATTGGCGGGGAGATTTGGCGCGCGCGGCCAATGCGCACGCGGGTTGGGGGTTGAGCGGCGATGCCTTGGCGCGCGCCACCGCGGCACGCACGCGAGATGGGGTTATCGTAATTCTTCCCCCCTGATTAATCTGCCTGATGTTTGACGAAAAACGCCACCGTGCGGCATTGCGCCAGGGATGCGGATTCGGAATCATAACTGGTGCGTTCGTCGCAGCCAAAGCCGTGACCGGCGGGGTAGGTGTATATATCCACCCCCGGTTGGGCTTTGTGAATGGCGGCGACATCCGATAGGGGGATGCTCTGGTCCTTTTCACCGAAATGCAATTGTACCGGGCAATGGGGCGCTGCATCCTTGGTTTGCACCACCTGACTGCCGTACCAACCGCTGGCGGCGTTGAAAATTTTGGTTTGGGTGGCCGCAATCCAGGCCAATGATCCGCCCCAGCAATAGCCGACAATGAATTTTTTGGCCGTCTGAAGTTCGGCGGCGGCGGCGGCGATATCCAGCAGCGCCTGCTCGTTGGTGATCTTGCCACGCACGGCAACGCCGCGTTGAACGTCTTCGGCCAGATAGCCCAATTCCACACCGCGCTCGGTGCGATCGAACAAGGCTGGGGCGATCACGGCATAGCCCAAGGCAGCGAAACGATCGGCCACGTTGCGGATGTGCGAATTGACCCCGAAAATTTCCTGTACCACCACCAAACCGGCAAGAGCGTTTTCAGGTCCGGCGCGATAGGCGGCGAAACGATGCCCGTCGGCTGCATGAAGTTCGATGGTCTGGCCCATGACGGTCTCCTTTGAACGCAGAAATTTTTACGCGGCCAATCTTATCGCAAATCATGGCCCGAGGGAAAACAAATAACCAATTGAAATATCTTGACTAATTATATATTAGTGGCAATCTCCCCCGATGCGGGGTTAACGTGGACTTAAACTGTGGTGGTTACATACGCTGATAGGAGCGAACGGTTTCCCAGAGGGCCAAAATGGAGCGTTGGGTTTACACTCACTGGATCGGCGAGATCCGCAGCCATTTGGCGGCGCTTCCCCGCAGGCTCACCTTATCATCGCTTGCGGTGATGGTGGGGATAATATTCACCGGCGCGTATCTGGTCGAACAAGCCTGGGTAAGGGTCAAGCACGCTCAGGAACGTGCCGTTACCGGACTTGCCCTGGGCATCGCCGACGGGGTGGGTCAATTGGCCGCGCGTGTCAATGTCCGGTTGGATAATATCGCCGGATTGGTTGAATTGGACGGTGTTGGATCCTCGTTGCAGGCGATGATGGCGGCAAATCAGCGCACCGACCCCGGTATGTTCGGGGCTTTTGTGTTGTTGGATGAACACGCGGACGTGTTGGCCACCACCAGCGACAGGTTTCGCATTGGCGCGGTGGCGCCGGATCTGACGTATCTGACAGGGCGTCATGGGGTTGGTTTCGGTATTCCCATGCGGATGGGGGGCGACAGTTGGCTGCCAATGGTTCGTTCCGTCGCGCAGGCCGATGGGTACGATCACGAATTGATCGTATTCCTGCGTATGTCCGCCATCACAAAGCAGATCGCGTCGCTGCCGCGCCAGCCGGATACCCTGGCAACCTTGTTTGAAATCAATGGCCCGCTAATTGTTCGGCTGCCCGCGGTGCCGCGGGGCGTTGATCCGGCGATATTGGCGCAGGCTCCAACGTTGATGTTGGAGGGCAAACCCAGCAGCACTTCGATTTTCATGTCGCCGCTGGATCATATCAAGCGCCTGGGCGTGGCGATGCGGGTGGGATCATTGCCATTTGGCGTGATGGCGGCTGTGCCGTTTTCGACTCTGGTGCGGATTTGGTGGCCGCAAGCGGTTGCTGTGGTGGTGCTGGCGATGGCGCTGCTGGCGTTGATGCTGCTGTGGCATCTGGAGTTGGCCCGCGAGCTTTCCCGGCGTCGCGAGGCCGAAGCGCGTGCGGAAGAAATGATGCGGGAGGCCAGGCGCTTTGCGGCGCAATATCAGTTGCTGGCGGATTATTCATCGGATGCAATCCTTGAAATAGGCTTTGATTCAGTGTGCCGCTATGTCTCGCCGGCGATGGAGGAGTTGCTGGGTTGGGCACCCGAGGATTTGGTTGGCAAAAGCGCGGGAATTATCATCCATCCCGACGACATCGATCTTTTGCGCGAAGAGGAACAATTTCTGCGGCTGCATTGCGGGCCGATCCGCTCGCTGTTTCGGGCGCGTCACGCCAGCGGTCATTATCTGTGGTTCGAAGCCAGTATGCAGGTGGTCAACAACGGCGGCGAGCCCGATAGTTTCGTTGCCAATATGCGCGATGTTTCCGATCGCATCGAAACCGAACGCCGGCAGGCGCAGGTGGTTTCAGAAATAGCGCGCGTGGCGGCGACGGATCAACTGACCGGTCTTGCCAATCGTTGGCGGTTCGACCAGGAAATGCAACGCGAATGGCGGCGCGCGGTGCGCGAGGAATTGCCGTTGTCGGTGCTGCTGCTCGATGTGGATTTTTTCAAGGCCTACAATGATACCTATGGTCATCAAGGCGGTGATGAGGCGTTGAAAACCGTGGCACTGACGGTTGCCGGGGCGTTGCAGCGTTCGACCGATATCGCCGCGCGTTGGGGTGGCGAGGAATTTGTGGTGTTGTTGCCCGATACCGATCTGCTTGGCGCCATTGCCGTGGCCGAATATATCCGGACCAGCGTGGAATCCTTGAAGATCGCGCATAGTGGATCGAGCATCGGCATCCTGACGGTCAGCGCCGGCGTGGCTGCGGCCTATCCCAGCCGCAACCAGGCGCCCGAGCCATTGATCGCCGAAGCCGACGCCAATCTTTATGAGGCGAAACACAAAGGACGCAATCGTGTGGGGGCGCCGCCGACCGAGCCAATGATTTGGCTGAAATCCGCCAGTGGGGCGGGCTTACCGCATCATCAGCTTGACAGCCTCGATGGCGCCGCCCGCCAAAAACCCGAACAAGGTGCCGTTGATCCGAATATATTGCAGGTCGGTCCCCACATATAATTCCAACCGTGTCACCAGCGTGTCGCTGTCCCAATTATTCACCACGCCGGCGATGAAATCTTCCAATTGGCTTTGGGCGGCAGGGCGCAGGGATTTGGCTGTTTTGGCGGCCATGGCTTGCACGCGGGCACGCAGATCGGGGTCGGTCGTTAAAAGCTGACCCAGATTGCCCAGAGCGCTTTGCAGCATCGAAACGGCGCGCGAATTGGGTTTGGCGGCGTCGATTTCGATCGCCCGGCGCAGCCGCGACCAAATATCCCACAGCCACGCCTGCACCGCGTCGTGTTCCATTACCCGGCGCAATGCAAGGCCAATTTCGCGGGCGCGGTCGGGGTCGGTTTCGATGCGGGTGATTTCATGCTCCACCCACACGTCGAAAGCGGCGCGCAGTTCCGACCCATACGGGTTGACCTTATCGAGTTCCTGATTGAGCGCGGCGAGCACGCGCGTTGCAATCGATGCCCCCAGCGCCCATCCCACCAACCGCCCGCCCTGTTCGCGCACGCGCTCGATGATCAATTGGCGGAGTTGATCTTCCTTTTCGGTCAAGGTCTCACGCAATTGCGCCATGATGAAACTAAGCATCTGTTGATGCCGCCCGGCGGCGGTCAGGCCGCGCAGCGCGTGCGCCACCACCACACCGGCTCCGGCCCCGCCCATGAGACGGGGAGCGAGTCGGGCTATCACCGCGCGGGCGCGTCCGTCTTCGATCGCGCCCAACAGCCGGGGCAGCGCGCGGGCCAGATTTTCCGCCAGCGGTTTGCTGGCGTCGGCGTCGGCCAGATAGCGATCGAGAATGGCGGGCAGATCAAGTTGCGCCAGTCCGCGCGAAAATTCTGTCTCGGACAGCACATGATTGGCGACAAATCGACCCAAACCACGCCCCAAACGGGCCTTTTGGGCTGGGATGATGGCGGTGTGCGGGATGGGCAGCCCCATCGGATGACGGAACAATGCGACCACCGCGAACCAATCGGCCAGACCACCGATAAATCCCGCCCGCGCTGCCGCGCGCAGCCACAGGCTGAGACGGGTGGCCGGCAGGAATTCGGCTCCCACGGCCAATGCCGCCATGAACAACAGCAACAGCAAAGCCGCGGCGCGGAACCGGGCCAGACGGGAGGCCGCACGCTGATCTTGGGTCGGGGTTGTCATCGGATGGGACCTCGAATCGTAGGCGCTTATCATGGGGGCGATTTTCACAGACGCAATAATGCTCTAGACCAAGCAGATGATCGATCCTCTTTCCTTGGCCAGTGGCATAAAATCGCGTTTGGGTTGGGTATTGGCGCTGATTGCGGTGCTGTGGGCGCTGGTGGCGTGGGCATTGGCATGAGAGTGGCTGGTATGAACATCAAAATCAGCGTGGTCAATTTGACCGCCACCTATCAGCGTCATCCGGCGGTGCATCATGTCTCGGCCGAATTCGCGCCCGGCAGCCTGACGGCCATTGTGGGACCGAACGGGGCGGGCAAAACCACGCTGCTGCGTTGTCTGGCCGGGTTGCATCAGCCGGAATCCGGCGCGGTTTTGCGCGGCGATCTAACGCGCCAACAAATCGCCTTGCTGCCGCAGGCCGGGACATTGGACCCTTCATTTCCGATCGATTGCCGCGATGTGGTGATGTTGGGATTGATCGGCGAAGCCGGGGCGTTTCGTGCCATGGGTGCTTCCGATCGGGCGCGGGCCGAGGCGGCTTTGGCGCAGGTTGGTTTGCATGATTTTGCCCGCCGTCCGGTGGGCAGTCTTTCCGCCGGGCAGATGCAGCGCGTGTTGTTCGCGCGTTTGATCGTGCAGGAAGCGCCGGTGTTGTTGCTCGATGAGCCTTTCAACGCGGTGGATACGCGCACCGAGGCGGATTTGCTGGCCCTGATCGATCAATGGCACCACCAGGGCCGCACGGTGATCGCGGTGTTGCACGATCTTGATCTGGTGCGGGCGCATTTTCCGCAATGCCTGTTGCTGGCGCGGCAATTGGTGGCGTTCGGCCCCACCGAAGCGGTGTTGAGCCAGGAAAATCGGCAGCGGGCCAGAATGGTGGCCGAAGCCTGGGTGGGGGATGCGCCGGTGTGCGAGGCCGAATCGGACCTGCACAGTCACGAACACCATGAACATGGGGCACATTCGTGATGCTGCATTTTTTGTTCGATCCGTTCGCCTTTGCCTTCATGCGCCGTGCCCTGGTGGGATGTGTGGCCTTGTCGCTGGCCGGGCCGCCGCTGGGGGTGATTTTGGTGCTGCGGCGGATGAGTTTGATGAGCGATGTGTTGCAGCATGGCATTTTGCCGGGGCTTGCCTTGGGGGCAATGTTCGGCGGGCTCAGTTTCTGGGCCATGGGGTTGGGCGGTTTGATCGCCGGTCTGTGTGTTGCGTTGCTGGCGGGATTGGCTGCACGCGCCACCAGCGGGCGCGAGGACAGCCAGTTGGCGGGCGCCTATCTGATCGCGTTGGCGTTGGGGGTGGCTTTGGTGTCGCACCAGCAAGGGATCGATTTGGCCGAATTACTGTTCGGCAGCGTGCTCGGGGTTACCAATGTCGCGTTGCAATTGATCGCCGGCGTGGCCAGCCTGTCCTTGCTGGGGCTGGCGGTGATTTGGCGGCCTTTGGTGCTGGATAGTTTCGACCCGGTGTTTTTGCGTTCGATCGGCGGCCACGGCGGGTTGTGGCATATGGCGTTTCTGGGCCTGGTGGTGCTGTGCGTGGTGGCGGGTTACAGCGCACTTGGCACATTGATGTCGGTGGGGTTGATGATGTTGCCGGCGATTGCCGCGCGACATTTCGCCGTGTCGTTGTCCGGGCAGGTGCGAGCGGCGATGGCGATTGCGTTGTTGGCGTCGCTATTGGGGTTGTTGGTGTCTTATTACGCCGATATGGCTTCCGGCCCGGCGATTATTCTAACCGCTGGCGGGGTTTGGTTGCTGGGGGTTTTGGCCGGCCCGCAGCAAAGCGTGCGGGCGCGTCTGGTGCGCAAATCGCATTTGACTGGCTGAGTATCGAAAGATCCTTGTAATTCTTTGCTGCGCTGCGGCATGTTGATCTTCTTCGCGGTTGCGGAAAAGGGGGCGTTACGTGGATCTGAAAATAGTGGCGGAATTGCTGGATCAGATGGAACGGGCGCGGGCGCATGCGGCGGAAGATCCGTTTGGCAACCCGGTGTTGGCGGTGGCCGTGGCGATTGGGCGCAAGCTCGACGAGGGCGAACTGGATCTTGATGGCGTCGAGGCACTGATTCGCGATATGCGCGATCGGGCCTATCTGGATCGCGCCGGCCGCTTGGCAACCTACGTCGGCGGCACGGATATGGACGCCAATCTGGCCGCGATTGCCGATCTTGCAGCGCGTCTGGTGCGCCCCGATCCCGACGACAGCCCCGTGCCGTTGGCGCAGTTTCGCCGTCTGCTGGAACGCACGCGCTTTGCCGCGGTATTCACGGCCCACCCCACCTTTGCTCATCCGGCGGCGCTTTATGAAGATCTGGCCGAACGCGCCAGCGGACGGGATGGCGGCGTCAGTTTCGTCACCCATCGTCCGCGCGCAATCACGTTGGAAGACGAGTTTGCCCAGGCGGTACGGGCGATGCGTTACGGACGCGATGCGCTCGATCAGGTGAATATTGCCTTGCTGTCCGCCGCGCGAACCAGTTGGCCGGATCGTTGGGTCGATCTTGTGCCACGTCCGGTAGTGCTGACCAGTTGGGTGGGGTACGACACCGATGGGCGGACCGACATCGGCTGGTGGGATACGCTGCGATTGCGGTTGCGCATGAAGCGATTGCAATTGGAACGCTTGCTGGGCCAGATCGAAAACATCGAGGCAGCCGCCCCGATTTCCGTCCGCGTGCGCCAAGCGCTCGAAACTGTTACGGATCAGGAACATCAGTGTCCCACCGACGCGGATGTCGATGTGGTGGAAAGTTTCGCTCATGCCTTGGTGGATCGGCGCGATCAGGCGTTGGTGTCGCTCGATCCGTTGCTGGAGCTGTTTTCAGCCAGTATTCGCGCCGCCGAGGGCGACGATCGGATCTATCTGGCGGTGGCCCGCGCGGGTTTGGTGGCGCATGGTTTGTCTTTGACACACACGCATGTTCGCCTGAATGCGGCGCAGGTGCATAATGCCACGCGGTTGCGGTTGGGTTTTTCCGATCCGCCTGCCGACGCTTCGCGCCGCCGCGTGCTGTTGGGCGCGATCAATGCGGCGTTGGACGTGGTGCAGCCGGTGGCGGTGGATTTTGGCGCCTTGTTGCTGGAACAGGCATCCGCCCCGAAATTGATGATGACGGTCGCGCAGATCGTGAAGCACATCGACAACACCACGCCGGTGCGTTTTCTGATCGCCGAAACCGAAAGTGGCTATACGCTGCTGGCGGCTTTGTATTTGGCGCGGCTGTTCGGGGTGGATCGTCATATTGAAATCAGCCCGCTGTTTGAAACGCCCGAGGCACTGGAACAAGGTGGGCGGGTGATCGAAGAGGCGCTGCGCAGCCCGCATTATCGCGCCTATCTGCGCGCCACCGGGCGTTTGGCGGTGCAATTCGGCTATTCCGACAGCGGGCGATATATCGGGCCGTTGCCGGCGACCTATTTGATTGAACGATTGCGGCTGAAATTGGCCGATGCGATGACCAGACATGGTCTCTCGGACATCGAACTGATCTTGTTCGATACGCATGGCGAAAGCATCGGACGTGGTGCTCATCCGGGATCTTTGGCCGATCGGTTGAAGTATCTTTCGCCGGCCGCCAGCCGTCAGGCTTTGGCGCGGGCGGGCATTGCCGTGCGCGAGGAAAGCGCGTTTCAGGGTGGCGACGGATATTTGCTGTTCGGCACAAAGGAATTGGCGTTGGCGAGTGTGGTGCGGATCGCCCGCCATGCGTTCGCCTCGGTGCCCAGCCGATTGGATCCGATCTATGCGGAACCGGATTTTGCCGCCGATTTCTTCATGACCGCGGGGCTCGGGATGCAAGGGTTGGTGGAAGATCCGGGTTACGCCGGCTTGCTCGGCGCCTTTGGCCCGGCGCTGCTGGATAAAACCGGATCGCGTCCCGCGGCGCGCCAGAGCGAGGGGATGGGAACATCGGTGACCATCCGCCATCCGCGCGAATTGCGGGCGATTCCGAACAATGCGATTCTGCAACAATTGGGGTGGTGTGCCAACAGCCTGCAAGGTTTGGGCGAGGCGGCGGCGCGTCAGCCTGAATTGTTCCTGGAAATTTTGGAAAAATCGCCACGTTTCCGCCGTGCCCTCGATTTTACCGCTCATGCTTTGGCCCATTCCGACCTCGCGGTTTTGCGGGCGGTGGTGGCGTTGCTCGATCCCGGATCGTGGCTGGATCGCGCCGCGCACGCCACCAGGGCCGGGCGTCCACAAGAATTGGTTCAGGTAGCCAAGATTTTGGAACAGATGGATTTGTGGCGGGCTGCACAAGCAATGGTGCGGCGGATCCAAGCAGATCATGTGGCATTGCGTAATGTTTGGACCGAGGCGCCGGAAATGGCCACGCGCGAGATGTTGTTGCACGCGCTGCGCGTGGCATTGATCCAGCAGATCTGGCTGTTGGCGACAAGAATCCCGGATTTCTCTCCGCGTCATGGTGTCACGCGGACGCTGTTGCTGCGTCATATATTGCAGTTGGAGATAGCTTCAACTTTGAAATTGCTGGCAGAAATTTTTCCGAATCAGCCAGATCCGGCGCTCGACCGTGATTTTGCCGAAGCGCATGGTCCGCGCGGAAGCACCTCGTATGCGGCGGAATACGAGACAACATTCCTGCCAATGAAGCGTCTGTTCGATCTGGTGCGCGAGCTTGGCACCGCTGTCACGCACGAGGTGGGGGCGTTTGGATGATGTATTTCCAGTAAGGTCTTTTTCGCACGGGCAAATTTTTTTGGCCCTGCGACACAAAACAGCAAAAATCCTCTGGAATATTGCCGTGGGCTTTGTTAAAAGCCAGCGCCCGTCGCATATTTTTCCGAATCACTCGGAATATCCAAAAACCATGTCGTCTGGCGGCAACAGGAGAGATATAGCCAATGAGCAAGGCATTTATTGCACAAGTCATCCAAGAATCGACCGCCTGCACTGGCGTCGCCGCCAACAAGGCGGCCGGTGAGTTGATGGGCGCGATCGTGCGTGAACTGAAGAAGACCGGCGGATTCACGCTGCCGTCGTTCGGCACATTCACCGTGCGCAAGACCAAGGCCCGCAAGGCGATGAATCCCCGCACAGGCGAGCCCGTGAAGGTGAAGGCCGGCAAGACCGTGCGCTTCAAGGCCAGCCCGAATTTGAAGAAAGCGGTTTAAACCGTTTTTTTGCTGAAATACGGCAGCACCGTCTGATTGCCAGTCGATCCGATGGTGCTGTTGTTTTTTGTTTCGCTAAATTGAGGGTTGCGGCTCAGCCATGGCGGCGTTGCCGGTATTTGCGCGCATGACGACAGGCGTCCGCAAGGATATAGCTGAATGCTGATGCTGGACCGGCAGTTGGTTCATTCCCAATCTGAGCGCCGGGTCTTATACCAGACAGCGTAAAGTTTGACACAGCTATAGCTCCACCGTCATCAACTCACTTGGGGTCACTTGTCCGAACGGGTTTTGTGCGGCGGAGCCATGGATAAGTGGCCCGCCTACGCCAGACTCTTGACGGTCGCTTCGG
>JAJZHU010000057.1 GCA_021798375.1 Pseudomonadota bacterium
ACTCTACAGCCTCACCGGAACCATCATGCGCGTTGCCCTGTTCTTGACCCTCCTTCTCGCGACGTTCCCCCTCGCCGCCCAGGCCCAATTTGGCGGCGGCCCCGTGCCGGTGGTGGTGGCAAAGGTTGGCGAACGCGCCGTGGCCGATACATCCGATTATATCGGCCGTATCGAAGCCGAAAACAAAGTCGCCATCGTGGCGCGGGTCACCGGCAGCCTCGAGCAACGCCTGTTCACCGAAGGCTCGGAAGTCAAACAGGGCGACTTGCTCTACCAACTGGAAAAAGCCCCCTACGTCGCCGATCTGGAATCCAAACAAGCCGCCGTGGCGCAGTATCGCGCACAGCTCGGCAATGCCAAACTCACCCTGGGCCGCGCGCAATCGCTGCTTTCCAGCCCCGCCGGCGCGCAATCCGTGGTGGATACCGCCAGCGCCGGAAAACTATCCATCGCCGCCCAGATGGAAGGCGCACAGGCCGACGCCGACTCGGCGCAAATCAATCTCGACTATACCACCATCCGCGCCCCGATCAGCGGCCGCATCGGTCGCACCGCCATCACGCCGGGCAACATCGTCGGCCCCAATTCGGGCACCCTCACCACCATCGTCAGCCAGGACCCGATGTATCTGACCTTCTCGGTGCCGGTGCGAGTGGCCGGATCGATCGATTTCAGCAATCCGCCAGTAATCTCGATCCTGTTGCCCAACGGGGTCAATTACAACCAAACCGCCAAACTCGATTTCAGCGATGTATCGGTTACTCCCAACACCGATACCATTCTGCTGCGCGCCGAAATCGCCAACCCCGCCAACGCGCACGGCGTGCGCCCCCTGGTCGATGGCGAATTCGTTTCCATCACGCTTAAAATGCCCGGCGCCGCCACCATGCTTGCCGTCCCGCGCGTGGCACTGCTGCAAGACCAGCAAGGCAGCTACGTCTTTGTGGTTGACAGCAAAAACATCGCGCATCAACGCTACGTTCAACTGGGTCACACCGATCAAGTCTGGGCCGCCGTCACCAGCGGTCTGACCAACGGCGACCAGATCGTCACCCAAGGCATCCAAAAACTCAGCGACGGCGCGCAGGTCGCCCCATCCCCGGCCGCCGCCACGGCCGCCGCGGGACAGGAATAAGCCATGATCTCGCGCGTTTTCATCGACCGCCCCCGCTTGGCAGTGGTGCTGGCGATCCTCACCACGCTGGGCGGGCTGATCTCGCTGTTCAACCTGCCCTTGGCGCAATTGCCCGATGTAGTGCCGCCGCAGGTCATGGTCACCACCCATTACCCCGGCGCATCGGCCGCGGTGGTGGAAAGCACCGTCGCCCAACCGCTCGAAGCCGCCCTGGTGGGGATCGACAAAACGCTGTTCATGTCAAGCAACAGCGGCAACGACGGTTCCTATTCGCTGTCGATCAGCTTTGCCTCGGGATCGAACGCCGACATCGACACGGTGAACGTCAACAACCGCGTGCAACAAGTCCTGAGCAAGCTCCCCTCCGATGTACAACGCCAAGGCATCACGGTACAAAAAAGCTCATCCTCGACGCTGTCGTATCTATCTTTCACCAGCACCAAACCATCGATGACGCCGCTGTTCATCAGCAACTACATCACCCTCAACATCTACGATGAATTGTCGCGCGTTCCGGGCGTGGGATCGATCACGTTCTATGGCCAACAAAATTACTCGATGCGGGTGTGGTTCGACAGCGCCCATCTGACCGCGCTCAACCTGACCCAGGCCGATGTGATCAAGGCGATCGGCGACGCCAATATCCAGGCCCCGGTCGGACGGATCGGCGCCCAGCCGCAAAGCAATTCCGTCCTGTTCCAATACAACGTGCAATCCCAGGGCCGCCTTTCCACCCCCGCCGAATTCGGCAATATCGTGGTGCGGGCCAACCCCGATGGCAGTTTGCTGCATTTGCGCGATGTGGCGCGGGTGGAACTGGGATCACAAGACTCCGACACAAATTTGCTGGTCGATGGCAAAGGTTCGATGGGGCTGTCCGTTTCGCTCGCCCCCGGCGCCAACGCCGTGTCCACCTCCAACGCCGTCAACAAACGGCTGGGCGAACTCATCAAAAACATGCCGGACGGACTCCATGCCCAGGTGGTGTGGGATTCGACATCCTTCATCAACGACACCATCCACGAAGTGATTTTCACGCTGCTGATGGCCTTTGGCCTGGTGGTATTGGTGGTCTATCTGTTCTTGGGCAATCTGCGCGCCACCATCATCCCCACCGTCGTGGTGCCGGTCAGCCTGATCGGCACCTTCACCGTGATGCTGGCGATCGGCTTCACACTCAACACCATCTCGTTGCTGGCGATGGTGCTGGCGATCGGCATCGTGGTCGATGACGCGATCGTGGTGGTGGAAAATGTCGAGCGCGTGATGGGCGAAAACCCCGATATGTCGCCCCACGACGCCACCGAAAAAGCCATGATACAGATCACCGGCCCGATCATCGCCATCACCCTGGTGCTGCTGTCGGTGTTCGTGCCGGTGGCCTTTATCCCCGGCGTTTCCGGGGCGATGTTCCGCCAATTCGCCGTCACGATTTCGGTGGCGATGCTATTTTCCGCGTTCAATGCCCTTACATTGTCACCCGCCCTGTGCGCCCTGGTGTTACGCCACCACGGCCGCCACCCGGGCGTGGTCGGCAATGTCATGGACGGCATCGAGCGCAGCCGCAATTTTTACAGCGCCGGCGTGCGCCGCCTGATGCGATTTTCCGCATTGTCCCTGGTATTGGTGGCCGCTTTGGGCGCCGGAATCTTCGGGCTTTCGCACATCACCCGCACCGGCTTTCTGCCCGACGAGGACCAGGGCGGGTTCGTCATCGAATATCAGATGCCGCAGAACACGTCGCTGCCGGGCACAACCGCCGTCGCCCGGCAATTGTCCGCTGAATTGAGCAAAATGCCGCAGGTTGGTCACGTCTTCGCGGTGATCGGCTTCAGCGTGTTCGACATGGCCTCCGAAAGCAATTCCGGCTTTATATTCGTCCGCCTAAAGCCATTCTCCGAGCGCACCAAAGCCGCCGACGATGTGCATAATCTGGTCGCCCAGGCCTTTGGCATGGTCAGCGGGCTTAAGAACGCCACCGCCATACCGTTCAACCTGCCCGCGATCATCGGACTGTCCCTCACCAGCGGGTTTCAATACCAACTTGAATCCTACAACGGCGCCTCGACCGACGATCTGGCGGCGATAATGCAGAATCTGGTGGTCAAGGCCAACAGCGACAAAGCACTTTCCCGTGTCTATTCCACCTTCACCGCCGTGACGCCTTCGATCCAGCTTTCGATCAACCGCGACAAGGCGGCCGCCCTCGGGCTTTCGATGGCCGATATTTTTTCCACCATGCAAACCACGCTGGGCGGAACATATGTAAATGATTTCAATCTTCTGGGCCGCACCTGGCAGGTCAATCTGGAAGCCGAGGCGGCCGATCGCGCCGATATCAACGATCTGTGGAAAATCTATATCAAGAACAGCTATGGCACGATGGTGCCGCTGCGCTCGGTGGCCGAGGCGCATTACGTGCTGGGGCCGCAGGTGATCTCGCGTTACAACAACTATCGCTCGATTTCGATCATCGGCTCGCCGCACCCTGGCTATTCTTCCGGCGATGCGATGCAGGCGATGACCGATATTTCCGTCAAATCCCTGCCTCCCGGCTATGGTTTTGAATGGACCGGCACCTCGTATCTCGAAAAACAAGCCGCCGGTCAGACCGGGCTGATCATGACGCTCGCGGTGCTGTGCGCCTATTTGTTCCTGGTCGGGCTGTATGAAAGCTGGACCATCCCGCTGCCGGTGCTGCTGTCTGTCACGGTGGCCGGGTTTGGCGCCTATATCGGCATCCTCATCGCCGGCCTCACGCTCGATCTTTACGCCGAAATCGGCCTGGTGGTGCTGATCGCCCTGGCCGCCAAGAACGGCATCTTGATCGTGGAGTTCGCCAAGGAGCAGCGCGAAGCCGGGTTTTCGATCGTCGAGGCCGCCATCACCGGCGCGCACATGCGGTTCCGCGCCGTGATGATGACCTCATTGGCCTTTATCCTCGGCCTGTTGCCGCTGGTGTTCCCCTCCGGCGTGGCCAAAATTACCCGCCAGGACATCAGCACCCCGGTCTTCGCCGGCATGATCGCCGCCAGCAGCCTGGGAATTTTCCTGATCCCGCTGCTTTACGTCACCTTTCAACAAGGCCGTGAAACCGCCAAGGCATGGTTAAAGAAGAAATTCGGCGGGTGAGACCTCACCTCGCCACCACACGCCTCACCCGCAACCGCACCATTTGCGCCACCACCAAAACCATGCTGCCGCCCAGCAACATGCCGGTGATCGGACGAACCGTGCCATCGGCCACGATCCCGCTCAACCAACCGCACAGCGCCGCCGCCAGAAAATTCACCGTGCCCGCCAAGGCCGAGGCGCTACCCGCGCTCCGCGCATGACGGCTCAAGGCCGAAATCATCGCATTCGGCATGATCAGCCCCAATGACATCGTGTTGGCCATGACCATGCCGATAAACACCGGCAGCGGCAGCACCCACAGCCGCGCCCCCACAAACGCCAGCGACGATGCCACAAGCGTGCCCACCACCGCCCCGCCGATCACCCGATCGGTGCCGAACACCGCCAGCAAACGCGGATTCAACTGCGCCGACAAAATATAGGGAATCGACGCACAAGTCAGCAACACGCCCATGCGCGCGGTGGAGATATGATAGGCGGTGACCATCACCGGCGATCCGGACACAAAGGAAAAAATCGCAAACAACGCGGCACTGCTCATGAAGGTATGGGATGCGAAATGCGGCTCGCGCAGGATGCCCCAATAGCGTTGCAATGCCGCCCCGACATGAATCGCATGACGCTTCCGCGGCGGTAACGTCTCGGGCAGAAAGAAATAAACCAGAGCCGAACTGACCAGCCCATAAAACACGCAAAAACCAAACAACCAGCGCCAACTGATGAAGGTCAGCAAAAAGCCGCCCACCGCCGGGGCCAACAGCGGCGCCACCCCGGTCACCAAAGCCAGTTGCGCCATGATCCTGGCCGCGGCGTGCCCGTCGGCGTGATCGCGCACCACCGCACGGGGAACCACCGAACTGGCGGCACCGCCGATAGCCGACAGAAAGCGGCCAAGCGCCAGGGCTCCCATGCCCGGCGCCAACGCGCAGCCCAGCGAGGCCAGGCTATAAATCAGTGTGCCCGCCAGCAAGGGCGTGCGCCGCCCCAACCAATCGGTGGCGGCACCTTGCAGCATCTGACCGACGGCAAAGCCAAAAAACCAGGTCGCCAGAGTAATTTGCGCCGCCCCATGGGGCAGCCCGAAGCCAACTTCGATCTTGTGGAACGCCGGCAAATACAAATCGGTGGAAATCGGCCCCACGGCGGTCAGGGTGCCAAGCATGTAAGGCAAGTAACGCGGAATTTTCATGCGCGGGACCATAGTGGAACCCCGCATGGATTGTGAGGTTCCAAAAATAATATGAAGAAATATTTAAACGGCCTCTTTTTGACCCAAGACGCCAAGTTTTTTGTCAATTGGCGATCACAGCGCCGCCCATTATTTCGCCATCGCCTCGCGCATGAAGCGCTTTTTCAAACCCGGCAGCCGGTGCACCGACGCGATACCAACATCGCGCGCCAGGCGCAACAATGGATTATTGGACGAAAACAGGCGGTCCAACAGATCCGTCGCCAGCAGCATCTTCAAATTATCCGGCCGCCGCCGGCTTTCATAGGCCGCCAGCAACGCAACATCGCCAAGATCGCCGCCCGCCCGATGGGCGTCTGTCAATAATTCGACCAGGCTTTCCACATCGCGGAACCCCACATTCAACCCCTGCCCGGCGATCGGATGCATCCCATGCGCGGCATCGGCGATCAACGCCAAACGACGATCGACATAACGCGAGGCATGTTGCAGCGTCAGCGGATAAGACCATTTCGGCCCCACCAGCCGGATCGCCCCCAGATGCGGGCCCAAACGCCGCAGCGCCTCGCGGATGAAAACTTCGTCGGGCAGCGCCATCAAACGCGCGGCAAAGGACGTGCGCTCGGTCCACACCAGGGCGGAAAGATGCGGTGCGAGTTCGGTGCCGTGCATCGGCAACTGGGCAAACGGGCCGCCGGGCAGAAAATGTTCCAACGCCACATTATTGTGCGGTTTTTCATGCGCCACGGCGCAAACGATGCCGCTCTGCCCATAAGGCAGCGTCACCAACCCGATGCCGGCCTGTTCGCGCAATTTCGACCGGCGACCGTCAGCCCCCACCGCCAACGAAGCGCGCAAGCAGGGACCGCCTATAATTTGGGCTTTTATCGCGTCGTCATTGAACGCGATCTCTGCTTCGACGGGGGCAAATAGCTGTAAATTAGGCAATTGCGCGATGCGCCGGTTGATGGCGATGCGCAATGCACGCGCCTCGACCATCCAGCCAAACGATCCCTGCCCGGCTTCCTTTTGGTCGAAATGCAAAAACAACGGCGAGGCCCGCCGCCCCACCTTGCCATCCGAGATGCGAATTTCATCGATCGGCCCCACCGGCCAGGGCAGCAATTGCCAAATCCCGGCCCGTTCCAGCAACACGCGCGCCCCGGCGGCAATGGCGTAGGCACGCCCATCGAACGCGGGCGCTTCCATCGACCCCAGATCCATCCGGTCCAACATCGCCACGCGAATGCCCGCACCGGCCAGACAACAAGCCAAAGTGGCGCCCGCCGGACCCGCGCCCTGAATCACCACATCGACATCGATCACATCTCGATCGGAAAGAGCCGGGAGACCGGAGGGATTCAAATTCTGATCGTTCATCGGCACATTGTTAATCCCAAGCAGGCGTCACCGGAAGCGGTGAAAATGCACATTTTTTAGTCATCACGCCATAATAAACGCGGCAGAACGAAAAATCACGCCCGAAAACACCGGCTCAACGGGACTTCAACCCTCTGGCACGCTTCTTGAATTAATCTTCACAGACCCCAAGGAGACATCCTTCCGGCCGGGGTTCTTTTTTATAAGGAGAAAGGTTCGATGAAGCTGATCGTAGCCGTCATCAAACCCTTTAAACTCGACGATGTTCGGGAAGCCCTCACGCCGCTAGGCATTCAGGGTCTCACCGTTACCGAGGTAAAGGGATTCGGTCGCCAGAAAGGCCAAACCGAGATCTATCGTGGCGCTGAATATCATGTGAGCTTCTTGCCGAAGGTAAAGATCGAAGTTGCCGTGCCTGCCAGCCTGGCGGATCAGACCGTCGAGGCCATCATGAAGGCAGCACAAACCGGCAAAATCGGCGATGGCAAGATTTTCGTGCTCGATATCGAGCGTGCCGTCCGTATCCGCACCGGCGAACAAGACGCCGAAGCCCTTTAATAGATCGGTAGGACCCAGATGAAGTCTTCACGTCTTAAAACCGGCGCTCTCGCGCTTTTGCCGCTCTTGATGTCGGCAGTCCCCGCGTTCGCCGACCCCGTTGTCGCCACCAAAATCGATAGCGGCGATACCGCATGGATGCTCACCAGCGTCGCGCTCGTGCTGATGATGACCATCCCCGGCCTGGCCTTGTTCTATGCCGGCATGGTGCGCAAGAAGAATATCCTTGCCACCCTGATGCAGGCGTTCGCCATCACCTGCTTGGTAACGATCACCTGGACCGTGATCGGCTATTCACTCGCCTTCACCGCCGGCACGGGCGCCAGCGCCCCCTACATCGGCGATCTGTCGCGCCTCATGCTCAACGGCATCATCGGCCCCAAATTCGATCCGAAAATGTCGTTCTTGCTGGGTGGCACAGTGGCGCAGACCATCCCTGAGAGCGTCTTCATGATGTTCCAGATGACGTTTGCGATCATCACCCCGGCGCTGATCGCCGGTGCGTTCGCCGACCGCATGAAGTTCTCCGCCATGTGCGTCTTCATGGTTGGCTGGTCGATCCTCTCCTACTCGCCGATCGCTCACTGGGTATGGGCGCCAACAGGCTGGCTGGGCGCCGGCGTGTTCGGTCTGCCGGGCGCCGCCGACTTTGCCGGTGGCACGGTCGTGCACATCAACGCTGGTATTGCCGGTCTCGTGGCCTGCTTGCTGCTTGGCAAGCGCATCGGCTACGGCACTGAAAACATGCCTCCGTACAACCTCAGCCTGGCTCTCATCGGCGCTTCGCTGTTGTGGGTTGGCTGGTTCGGCTTCAACGCCGGTTCGGCAGTCGCTTCCGACGGCCGCGCAGGCATGGCGATGACGGTGACTCAGGTCGCCACCGCCGCCGCGGCTCTGGGTTGGATGTTCGCCGAATGGCTCACCCACGGCAAACCGACCGTTCTGGGCATCATCTCGGGCGCCGTTGCCGGCCTCGTGGCGATCACCCCGGCTTCGGGCTTCGTGTTGCCTGGCGCTTCGATCATCATCGGCGTGGCCGCCGGCGTGGGCTGCTTCCTCGCCGCCACCAAGATGAAGGCCTTCTTTGGCTATGACGACAGCCTGGACACCTTCGGCGTGCACGGCATCGGCGGGATCATCGGCGCGTTGCTCACCGGTATCTTCGCTTATGGTCCGCTCTCCGGTGGTGCCAACGTGGGCGGTCTGAAGCAATTCGAAGCACAGTGCCTCGCGGTTTGCGTCACCCTCGTGTGGTCGGGCCTGGTCAGCTTCGTGCTGCTCAAGGTCATCGATCTGGTGATCGGCATCCGCGTCACCGAAGAACAGGAACGCATGGGTCTCGACGAAGCGCTACACGGCGAATCCATGGGCTAAATCCAACCCCCAACTCTCCACGGGGTTTGCAAAGGCGGGCAGTGGCAACACTGCCCGCTTTTTTCGTATTACTGCGCCAAGCCGCGATCTTCCGCGCTTTTTGATCCGTTTTGGCCCCGCACGGCGCCTCATCCCGGCCAACTCCCAGCATTTGCCGGTTTATTTACACGATTCATTGCGTTAAGCGGGCTTCACACTAATAACATGCGGGGAACCTGCGCCGTGAAGCTCATCATAGCCGTCATTAAACCCTTCAAACTCGAAGAGGTGCGCGACGCCCTCCTGGCGCTTGGCGTCCAAGGCTTCGCCGCATCGGAAGTGAAGGGATTTGGCCGCCAGAAAGGCCAGACAGAAACCTATCGCGGCGCCGAATACCACGTAAACTTCGTGCCCAAGGTCAAGATCGAAATCGCCGTTTCCGCCAGCCTGGCGGATCAGGCGGTCGAGGCGATCGCGCGGTCCGCGCAAACCGGCCGGATCGGCGACGGCAAGATCTTTGTTTACGACATCGAACGCGCCATTCGCATTCGTACCGGCGAACAAGGCCCGGCAACCCTGTAACGCGGCGGAACCATCATGAAGTCCTCATATCTGAAAGCGGGTGCGCTCTCGGTGCTGCCGCTGCTGCTATCAACCGCAACACCCGCGCTCGCCAACGGCACGGCGCTCAAATTCGACAGCGGCGACACCGCCTGGGTGATGATCAGCACCGTGCTGGTGTTGCTGATGACCATTCCGGGCCTGGCGCTGTTCTACGCCGGCATGGTGCGCAAAAAGAATATTCTGGCCACCATGATGCAAGCCTTCGCCATCACCTGTCTGATGACCCTGGTGTGGAGCCTGCTGGGCTATTCACTGGCCTTCACCAGCGGCACGGGAGCGTGGGCGCCCTATATCGGCGATTTCTCGCGCCTGATGCTGCGCGGCATAGAAACCGATTTCAACAACGGCTTCATCCTGGCGCCCGGATCGCGCGGCGCGGTTACCGAAACCATCCCCGAGAACGTCTTCATGATGTTCCAGATGACCTTCGCCATCATCACCCCGGCGGTGATCGCGGGCGCATTTGCCGACCGGATGAAGTTCTCGGCCATGTGCATCTTCATGATTCTGTGGTCGATTTTGATCTATTCGCCAATCGCGCATTGGGTGTGGGCGCCCACCGGCTGGCTGGCCCAGGGTGCTTTCGGCCTACCCCCGGTGGCCGATTTTGCCGGCGGCAACGTGGTGGAAATCAACTCGGGCGTGGCGGGGCTGATGTCTTGTCTGGTGCTGGGCAAACGCACCGGCTATGGCACCGAGGCAATGGCGCCCTATAATCTCGGCTATGCCGTGATCGGCGCATCGCTGTTGTGGGTGGGTTGGCTGGGCTTCAACGCCGGTTCCGCCCTTACCTCCGGCGGCCGCGCCGGCATGGCGATGACCGCAACCCAACTCGCCGGTGCCGCGGCGGCGCTGGGCTGGATGGGCGCCGAATGGCTGACGCTTGGCAAACCCACCGTTTTGGGCATCATCTCGGGCGCCGTGGCCGGTTTGGTGGCGATCACCCCCGCCGCGGGCTTTGTATTGCCAAACGCCGCGGTCGCCATCGGCCTCATCGGGGGCGTGGGGTGTTTTCTCGCCGCCACCAGACTCAAAGCCTTCTTCGGGTACGACGACAGCCTCGATACGTTCGGCGTACACGGCGTGGGCGGAATCATCGGCACATTATTGACCGGCGTCTGGGCCTATGGCCCCCTTTCGGCCGGCATCAATCAGGGCGGTTTGCGGCAATTCTGGTCCCAATTCATCGCCATGGGCGCCACCTTGGCCTGGTCGGGCATCGGCAGTTTCGTGCTGCTCAAGATCATCGATCAAACAATTGGCCTCCGCGTCAGCGAGGAACAGGAACGCCTGGGTCTCGATGAAGCGCTGCACGGCGAATCCCTGGGATAAACACGAGCCGCGGCCCGCTACTTCACGATTTTTATGTGCGCCGCACAAAACATATCTTCATTGCACTGCACTCACACCCCACATACAACAGACCCACCATTCCAGGAGACAACCCGCCATGAAAATGATCATCGCCATCATCAAACCCTTCAAGCTCGACGGCGTGCGCGAAGCCCTGACCCCGCTGGGAATCCAAGGTCTTACCGTCACCGAAGTCAAA
>JAJZHU010000058.1 GCA_021798375.1 Pseudomonadota bacterium
CGGCCGATCCCGCGTTATGGAACGCCAAGCTCGGTGCGACCAATGATATCATCCTGTATTTTCTTGGTCAGTTGCACGAAATAGGCGCTGTATCCCGCAATTCGCACGATCAAATTGCGATGCCTTTCCGGATGCGCCTGGGCATCCATAAGGGTTGTCCTATCGACCACATTAAATTGAACGTGCTTGCCACCTTGATTAAAATAGGTCTTCACCAAAGAAGAGATCTTGCGAAGATCTTCCGCCGAGCGCATCGCCGACGGATGGAACTTCAAATTGAACAAAGTCGATTGAAACGGCGTCTGATCGATCGACAGGCCGCTGCGGATCAGCGCTGTCGGCCCCCGCACATCCTGACCTTGCGCCGCGGATACCGTGCCGTCCGCCAGGTTTTCACCGGCAGACCGCCCATCGGGAGTAGCGCCAGTCAGCTCACCGCCCGGCCCGTACGAAGTGATGGAAATGCCTGAACACTTTACCCGGCCACCCCAGGCACTTGTAAGGCTATGCGCGGTATCAGCCCAAAATCGGTAAAGCTCGCCTGCGATCTTATCGACATAAGAAATGCCATTGCCGAACTTGGGCGCGGCCAGGCACATCTGACGCAAATTCTCGAAGCCTTGCCAATTCGCCGCCAGCGCCTGTTTGATCTCGCTCTTTGTTATCTTTTTTTCTTCAAATACCAGCTTTTTCAACGCTGCCATCGAATCGGCGACATTGATCATGCCAACCGGATTGAGCACCGATCCATTCTCAAACGGCAAAACTCGATCGAGCACGTCACGCGCCACGTCCACCGCGTCGTCCATCAAGGAGGAATGCATTGCGTCGGGGAACAAGCCTCTTTGCACCGACAGGAGAATGTTGTGCTCTTCCGATGTCAGCGCCATGAAATGGCCGAGTTGTGTGTTGAAGGCGCGCATGAAATCATCGAACGACTCGAAAGATTCAAAATCGCCGGTTTGGGGGCCAAGTTGTTTTCCGCTGCGCGCAAGCACGCCATTGTTCATCGCCATTTCAAACACCAAAGGGACGACAAACATTCCGATCGCGCTGGTGCGCGATTTTCCGGCAAGCATCGCATCCAAACAACCGCCCAAAGCATAATCTCTGGCCTCGCGCAGGGGTACGCCTTCGCTGGTGAGGTAATCGATGTAGGAACGATCGCCGACGAACGCGGGCATTCCCACACCCAACTTCACAACCTCCAGCGCTCGCACCATTAGCTCGTCCGGTGTTTTTTCGTGCACCCGCAATGTGATCGTATAATGCGGCGTCGGACAGATTTTGGCCGCATCCAGGATGAGATAGGAAAGTTCGTTGCTCGCGTCCGCTCCATCGGCGGTGACACCGCCAATGACCCAGTTATTCCAACGTGCCAGTCCGGCCCATTTTTCACGCTGGGCTTTGCCGCCGGCGACGAAATTAACCTGCATGACCTTCACGCGAAGCGCCGCCAGCAATTCGACCACTTCGGTATCGCTGATGCGGCCGGCCTCGCGGTCTGAACGATAAAATGGATACATGAATTGATCGAACCGCCCGCCCGCGGCGGTTCCGGTTGCCACCGCCAGCCACACAAACCAAAACGATTGCATTGCCTCGCGGAAATTGCGGGCGGGTTTGCCTGGAACGCGGAGACATATTTCGGCGATCTGCTCCAACTCCTTGCGCCGTTTTGGATTTTGTTCCCGCTCGGCAAGTTCAGCCGCAAGCGCGGAATAGCGATGGGCGATCCGAATCACCGCGCTGTTGACGATGATCACGGCCTGCAGAAAATGCGCCTGTTTCAAGCTGTCAGCTTCGGTGTAGCGCAGATTTTTCAGCTTGTTTTCGGCATCCGTGACGATTTGCTCCAATCCAATGTTCAGCGCCTTCGCAAAATCGACCACGATCAGGGTAAGGCCAAGCCCCAACCCCCATGATCCGTCCGCCGAACCAAAGCCCCGCCCGGCCATTTTCTCCTTCCAGGGCGGAAGCAGAATGCCGGATTGGATGAACGGCCATAGCCGTTCGTCGTCGTACATCGAACCGAGCTGCTCAGATAGCAAGCGTCCCTTGCCAATCCAATAATCGTCGAGTTGTTTGAGGGCTTTTATGTCCTGGTCGGAAATATCGAATAATTCATCGCGAAGCGTATCGAGTTCATTCGCGGGCCAAGTGGGTGTGAGCGGACCAGCCTCCAACCCCATTGGCTTACTTGCCGGGTTTCCGACGATCAACTCGTGATCTTCGATGAAGATCGTTCTATTATCCAGGAAATCGGCCATCGCTTTGGCCCGGCGCAGAATTTGCGGTTCGCCCTCGGTCTGCTTTAACGAAGACAGAACAAGCCCCGCTTTTTCAACGCACAACGGATATTTGAGTGGATTAACATTCGACATCAGTTTTTTTATGCGCGGATACGCATCGAGATCCGTTGACACCACGGGGATCTGTGATTCGACGGTGTCAAGATCCTGATCGTCGCTACGCACGAGTTGAAGCTTGGTTGTCATGGCGCATGTTTCCTTTGGAGGAATTTTTGATTGGCGTTGAAAACGCCTCAGACGGACGTAACCGCGTTAGGTTCCATCCAACGCTCACCCGCCGATTGTTACGGCGAGGCCGTAGCCGCGGAAAATATCCGAAATTTCGGCCACACGTGCGCCGGAAGGGGTATGAGAGGAGAAAAAGCGGCCCCGCACTTCCAGGCGCTCGTATTTCGCTTCGCCAAAAGGGTGGTAGGGAATGAGATGCACGCGAATCGAGGTTGAAAGTTCCCCGGCAATGAATTTTGCCGTATCCGCGATATTTTCGGGTGTATCGTTGTAGCCTGGAATAAGCGGCACCCTCGCCAACATCGGAATTGCCAGTTGGTGGTGGATTTTTTTGGCGTTGTCCAGGATCAGTTCGTTGGAAACGCCTGTAAGACGCGCGTGTTCCAGCGGATTCATGTGCTTGAAATCGTACAACACCAAATCCACGTATTTCATTACCGGTTCCACGACGGACCATTTGGCGAATCCGCTGGTGTCGATTGCGGTGTGAAACCCCGCCTCCTTGCAACGCTTTAGCAGATATTCGGTAAACTTCGGTTGGGCCAGCGGCTCGCCGCCGCTGATTGTTACGCCGCCGCCCGAATGTTTGTAAAAAATCGCGTCCGCCTCGATTTCCTCGAATATATCATCCGCGGTCGCTTCCCGGCCCATCACGCTTCTCGCGCCCGAGGGGCACACGGCGGCGCACAGCCCGTGATCGACGCAAAGCTGCCGGTCGGTGCGCGCTTTGCCCGCGACAATTTCAATCGCCCTCTCGGGACATGCCGCAACGCATTGACCGCATCCCCGGCATTTGTCGCTGTCAAAAAATACTTGCGGCTGTTTGGCCATCGCCTCCGGGTTCTGACACCACAGGCAAGTTAAGGGGCAGCCTTTCAGGAAAACCGTGGTCCGAATGCCGGGGCCGTCATGGATTGAATAACCCTGAACGTTGAACACGGAACCAGACGGAGACCTGCTTATTTCCGCAAGCCCGTCCGCACGTTGCGACAGATTATCCATTTAAACTCTTCCGCTTATTGGATGCCATCGTCAAAGAGACCTCGGGCTGTTCGACACGGCGACTCCCTTTATGGCCGCCAACGAGCTAACCATATTGTTGATATAATTGTCAACAATCTTGACGCACGCGCTGAATGCCCCCTACCACTCCAACCTGGCGGGAAGTGCAGTTGCGCCATAATGCGGCCAGGTCATGCGGGTGATCGGCTCACCTGTGCGGACGATGCTGCTGACGTTCGTGGTCAACTCCTCTAAAAACACACGCATTTGCAGCCGGGCCAGCGGAACGCCGGCGCACATGTGAATGCCGCGGCCAAAGCCGACATGGCGCACCGGCTTACGCTCAAGGTCGATCTCACCGGGATTTTGAAACACCGCCGGATCTACATTGGCAGCGCCATAGTTCGGGAAAACCTGTTCGCCTTTGGCGATTTTTTGTCCGGCGATTTCAACATCGGTGGTTGCATATCGCGGCAGAGCGTGAACCGGCGATTCCAGGCGGACGATTTCCTCGATCGCCGCCGGAATAAGCGAAGGTTCGGCGCGCAGACGTCCCAGCAAGTGCGGCGCGCGCAACAACTGCACCACCGCGCCCCGCAAGGCCGCGGTGGTGGTGCGGCTGCCCGCGATGTAAAGCAGCGAGAGCATGCTGTGTGCTTCCTGACCGGAAATTGGCCGACCATCGACCACACCGGCCAGAATATCGCTGACGATATCATCGCGCGGCGCGGCGCGATGTTCCGCGATCATGCGTGTGCAATAATCCGCCAGCGGCTGGTTGGCAGCCACACGTTTGGCCACCGATGCTTCATCAAAACGCGCCAGTCGCGGATCATTGGTGGCTTCGCGTGCAAAATGCAGCGTGCGGAAACCTTCGGGATTGGGATCACTTACCATCTGGCAGAAGGAATGCACTGGAATCGCCGCTGTCAAAGTCAGCAAGTCAATCTGGCCGTCTTTGAGCTGCCGCAATTCGGCACGGACAAAGCTGCGGATATCGTCTTCCAAACGCTTGAGGCGGACCGTATTGATCAATTGCGACAGCAACTGGCGATATTTGCGATGGTCCGGCGGATCGACCTCGATCGGGATCAATGTCAGGCCATATTTGGGCTTGGCGCTTGAGAATGTGGCCGGGTCATCAAGCACACGAACGACATCCGCATGGTTGAACACACACCAGAAACCTTGGCCATCTTCAAAACTGCGCCAAGCAACCGGGGCACGCTCGCGCTGCTCTTGATAGATCGCCACGAAGTCCAGCTTCTCGCCGGCCTCGATGCCTGCCCATTGCGTTTCGGGTGACCAGCCAACTGGATGGATGCTATTGGGATTCCGAGGAATCTCCGGCATTTTCGTTTCCTCTCGAAAAAATGTGCCCCGATCTCAAAGTCGGTGACGGGCGCCGCTGGGCGCCACAGGATCGGCACCGGCACGGCCGTTTCTTCCCTTCGCGCCCTCCCCCACAGGTAACAGAATACGCCCGATGAAGAAGATCTAACGTGATTATAGGGTCATATCGACATCGCTATGGGCTGGGCAATTCGTCTGGGGACACCAGGGTGGAGGCCAACTCGATGATGATCTGGCGCACCCGCTGTTGCGCGGCGGAAAGCACCAAATCGGCCCGCTGATACAAAAACACGGTGCGATGCGGCGGCGGCGGTCCCAACCGCACCGCCACGATGTCGCCATGTGCCAGCGCCTCCTCGACCGGCAGCCGGGTGAGCAGCGTGACCCCCAGCCCCTGGCGTACCGACTCGATCACCAACGGCAGAGAATTAACCTCGGCGACCACGTTGGGCACGCGATCGCCCATCAGCGCGTAAAGCCGAGTCCGGATTGAGTTCCAGGCGCTGGTAACAATCCAGGGCAGCGCGGCGATGTCGCGAATGTCCCGTATGTCGGGCAGCAGTTCGGGTGCTGCGAGCAAGAATAATTCCTCGCTGAACAGTTCCACCCCGCTGAGCGAACTATCGGGCAATTGCAGCGGACACACCGCCATATCGAGCGTTCCGTTATGAAGCCCCGTGGCCAGTGCGGCCGATCCTTGTTCCGCCAGATGAATTTGAATGCCCGGCGCTTCGCGGCGTACCCGGGCCAACAAACGGAGACCAAGAAATTGTCCCAGCGTGGGCGGAAGCCCAATCGACACGGCGCCCGCCTCGGTGCCGGAAAGTTCGATTACTTCCAGCCGAAGGCTATCGAACTGACGCAGCAGCGCCTGGGCGCGAGTGTAAAGCCTCTGGCCTGCTTCGGTCGGGCGTACGCCGCTCGAGGTTCGGTCAACCAGGCGGGCCTTCATTTCGCCTTCCAGTATCGCCAATTGCTGACTTAGCGCCGGCTGGGCCATGCCCATGATCGCGGCGGCGCGGCTGATGCTGCCGGCTTCCACGATCTGAACAAAATAATGCAGACGCCTTGTTTCCATTCAGCCCCTGATCAATCCTTGTTCTACCAGTGCGGCGCGGTCGTCGTCGGGCGCCGAGCCCGGCCGCATCGGGTGCGGCGCACAGGCAGAAAGATGAATCGGCGACCCAATTTGCACCGCGCGCGAGCCATCGGATATCACCACCTCGCGCACCATGCCACGCGCCTGGTGATGCGGATGTTGCAGCGCTTCGTGGGGTTCCAGCACCGGCATCACCTGCGTGCCCGCCTCTTCCAGCATCGCGTGCCATTCGGCGGCTGGGCGTTGCAAGAACCGCTCGCCGAGTGTGGCGATGATCGTCTCGCGCCGCGCCGGATCATATTGTGCTTCGATCAGTTCCGGATGCCCCATTGCCTGACAAAACAGCGCCCAATAGCGCGGCTCCATGTCGGTGGTGCACAGATATCGCCCATCGGCGCAGCGCCACAGACCGGTATCGGCGCGCCTGGTGCCGCGCGGCGACAACTTGGCCGGATCGGCGGCTCGCGCCACCTGGGAGGCGATCAGCGGCAAGGCGCTGTCGGACATGGCGATATCCACCCGCTGTCCCACACCGCTTCGCCCCCGAACCAGAAGAGCGGCCAAAATACCGATCACACCGTTGGAACCCGCCATCAGATCGGCGATGGGAAGGCCGGGGAAGCTCGGTGCCGCGGGATTTTCGCCAACCCGCGCCAGCACGCCCGCCACCGCCAGGGCGATCGGATCATGGCCCGGCTTGTCGCGCAGCGGGCCGGATTGGCCGCACAGGGTCAGCGAGGCATAGATCAGCCGTGGATTCATCTCGCGCACCGCATCATAGCCCAGCCCCATGCGCTCCATCACGCCGGGGCGGTAATCTTCCACCAGCACATCGGCGGTGCGGATCAGCGCCTCCAGATCCACGCGCTGGGCGGGATCGCCGGGGTTCAGCACCAGGCTGCGCTTGTTGCGGGAAAAACTGTCGCGTCCGCGACGGGCACGCATCTGGTCGCGATTGATCCCGTCGTAGCCCAGCACTTTTGCCTGCTTGGCCAACTCGCCGGGATGTTCGATACGGATGATCTCGGCGCCCAGATCGCCGAGCATCCAGGTGCAATAAGGGCCGGGCAGGAATTTGGTAAAATCCAGCACCCGCACGCCGTCCAGTGGCAACGCGCTCATGATTGCACCACGAACAATGGCCCCGGCAGTTGCAGATCGAGCCCGCGCACCGGATCATGCACCTGCCGCCAAAAGCCGCGTTCCGCCCAATGCGGTTCCACCCGCGCCATCGCCGGGGTTGCGATCACCGAAAGCCCGATCGGCACCTCCGCCGCCATCGCCACCAGTTCCGTGGTGGTGTGGGCGAGCAGAAACGCCTCGACCGGCGCCTCCCAGGCGTCGATTTGCGTCTGCGGCAGATCCGCCACCAACGTGTGTTCCCAATCCACCCCGGCGAGCACACCGGCAGCGCCTTCGCGCGCCATCAATGCCACCGTGCCTTTCATCAGCCCTGGATTATCGACCATCGACCAGGTGACATACCCGTCCTTGCACGCCCACACCTGCCGCACGCCCGATTGCCCCCGCACTAGCCGATTGCCCGTGCGCCGGCCCAGACGCCCGGTCCATTCCCAAACGATCGGATCGCGATAGCCCGCCAGCACGGCGGATTGATAGGCGGAAACCCTCACCCGCTGCCCCTGGCCGCTGCTCGCACGGTCATTCAGGGCCAAGAGCGCCGCGATCACCCCCTGAATGCCGGCCAGCGCATAAGCCTGATCCCCGGGTAGTTTCAGTGGCGGCCCGTCCGGTTCGCCGACGATATTCATGATGCCGGAAAGCGCCATCAACGCGAGATCATTCACAGGCTCGCCTGCCATGGGCGATTGCTTGGCAAAGGCCGCCAATTCCACCACGATCAGGGCCGGAAACCGCGCGGAAAAATCGGCCCCCAACGCCCCAGGCAAAGGCGGGACGCCCAGCAGCAGAATATCGGCATCGTGCAGCATTTCCAGCAACGCCGCATCACCCACCGGCGTTCCCAACGCCAACTCCCGCAGTTGCTTGCCATGATTAACCGCCAGCCAATCCAGGCTGCTTCGATCCGCGCCGGGCGGCATCACCTTTGTCACGCGCGCGCCCAATTGCGCCAGAATCCGGCCGCTGTAATCTCCCAGACCGCTGGTCAGTTCCAGCACTCGCACATGCTCCAACATCACGCCAACACTCCCTCAGCGGCCAGGCGTTCAAGCTCGGCGGCGTCGATTCCCAGCCATTCGCCAAACACCAACGCATTATGCTCGCCCAGGCACGGCGGCGGACCCACTTCGATCGCCGAGCGTGAAAACTGCATCGGCGGCGCCGGCATGTCGCACGCACCCAGCACGGCGTGGTTGATGCGCTGATAATGGCCGGCCAGAATCAGGTTGGGGTCGGTGAACACTTCGCGGCCATCCTGCACAGGGGCCGCGGGAATGCCGAGCGCGCGCAGCGCTTGTCCCAGCAGATGCTTGTCTTGCCCACGCGTCCAGGCGGCGATGAGCGCCTCCAAATCGGTTTCGTTGGCCTTGCGGGCGGCAAGAGTGGCAAAGCGCGGGTCATGCGCCAGCCCCGGCTGCCGCATCGCCTGACACAGAGCTGCGAATTGGGCATCGGTTTCGGCGGCAATGGCGCACCATTGATCGGGGCCACGGCAAGGGAACACGTTATGCGGGGACGCCACCACGCTGCGGTTGCCACGCAATTCCTCCAGACCTGCCCCTGCCTGCAATCGCGCAAAGGTGCCGGCCAGCGTGTGCATCAAGGATTCCACCTGGGACACGTCGATGTGCTGGCCGACGCCGGTTTTGCGCCGCTGTTCGAGCGCCGCCAACACCGCCACGGTGGCAAACAGCGGCGCCACCACATCGCCGTAGGCAAAGGGCGGCATGTGCGGCGCCTGGTGCGGCTGCCCGGCCAAGGCTGCTTGCCCCGAAAGTGCCGCCGCCGAATTGCCATAGCCGCGCATGGCCGAAAGCGGCCCGCTGCGCCCGGCCACCGAAACGCTCACCAGGATCACCCGCGGATTCAGCGCGCGCATCACGGCGAAACTCAGGCCCAGACGATCCAGATAGCCCTTGCTGAAATTCTCCACCACCACATCGGCCCAGACGATCAGTTTTTTGGCCAGTTCCACACCGCGCGGATCGCCCAGATTGATCGTTACCCCCAGCTTGCCGGTGTTGGTTTGGGCGAAAAATGCCGATCCATCCGGATGGCGCTTGCCATCCTTGAAGGGCGGGCTGAGGCGGCCAAGATCGAGCCGCCGACGGGATTCGATTTTCACCACGATAGCGCCATTGTCGGCGAGATCCTTGGTGGCACGCGGGCCGGCGCCGACCCAACTGAAATCGGCGATGCGCAGGCCGGAAAGCGCGCCTTTTGGGTTGGTGTTGTTCATGGTCAATCCTTCTGCCTGTGGGCCAGGATGGTGTTTTCAATGAAATCGCCAACGCGGGCACGTATCACCTCGTCGTCCCAGGCCCGGGCGTCGGCATTGTCCACCCCCAGGCGCAGCACCGGAATGCCCGCACTGTCAAACGCCTGGCGCAGCAGCGCGTGCTGGCCGAAATCTTCGCGGCAATCATCCTCGGTGCCGCCGCCCATCGACACCACGCCATCGATGCCGGATCGCTTGGCCTCGTGCAGATACCATTCCAGATTATATGGCTGCGTGTTCAGCAACGCCTGAATCTTGGTCATGCGGCCGGCCATGACGCGGATCGGATCGTCGCCATCGGTGGGGTAGCCATCGGCGGCGATGGCGGTGTAAATCGACCACACAAACACTGCGCCGTATTTCTCCTGGAAATATTCGTAAAATCCCAGATTATACCAAAGCCCGGTACCCAGCCACATCAGCCGCACCCGCTCGCCCGGCGCCGCCGCTTCTCCATCGGCCACGCGCTGTTCGATTTCGCGGTAAAACAACGCCGCGCGGTCACGCGCCCACGGCGTGCCGCGATGCCATTGCGGGATCATCGTCGCGGGCATCTGGTCGGCCACATTCACCGGCGCTGGATGAGTCGCGGCGATCAGGTTGCGGGTTTTCGCGTAATAATCCTCCTGCTCGTTCACCAGCCGCATCACCTCGGCCAGCCGGTCGTAATCCATGCGTTTGCCGGTGTGCTGCTCGAGGAACAAGATCAGCTCGCGATATTGCGTGGCCAGCGAATCGATCACGTCGCTACCGAAGATTTCTTCCCAGCCGCCACGCAAATTTTGCAGCCATCCAGCCGGGGGCGGCGCGGTGGCCAGTCGGCGTTCCAGGCGGAACAGCGGAATATTGAATCGCTGCGACCAGAGTCCGAAAATCTTGTGCGACGAACCGCAATCATTCCCCGAGACCAACAGCGAAGGCACAGGCAGCCCGCCCCACGGGGCCTCGTTCGGATCGGTTTCGAGCATCGAGGCATAGGCCAGCGAGCAATAACCACACAGGCCGCGCCGATAGCCCTGCTCGTTTAGTTTTTGCAAGTATGGGCCTGATTTTTGCTTCGCCGCCACCACGGCCCCCCACCATTGGTTCATCACCACCGGAATATCCATTGCCTTGAAGATTTCAGTGGGGACATCGGCATTGACGAAGGCCAGCTTCTCGCCGGCCTGAACGCGCCCGCGCAGCTCCACGAACCATTCGCGGTTGTAATTGCCGTTTTCTTTGGCAAAACTCAGGTTGTGCGCGCGGCGGTTGGCAAATCGCGGCGCGGATGGATCGCTGTTTTCACTCATCATACGCGCCCCAAAAGCGGCAGCAGGGCCGCCACGGCAGATGCGGCCGCGGCATCCGGCGAGCGGAAACTTCCTGGCGGCAGCATAAAATATGGAATGCCGCGTTGCTCGAGAGCGTCACGGCGTGATGGGAAATCCCAGCCATCGGGATGCTCGAAGCCGGGGATGTGAAAC
>JAJZHU010000366.1 GCA_021798375.1 Pseudomonadota bacterium
CAAGTGATTGGATACACGCAAACAAAGGATGAGAAATGACACGCTTTACCGGCAAGGTGGTGACGGTTACGGGCGGTGGATCGGGGCTGGGGGAGGCAATCGCCAGGCGTCTCGCGGCCGAGGGAGCGCGCGTTGCCATCCTCGACGTCGATGACGCAGGCGCGGCACGGGTTGCGGGCGAAATCGGCGGGCGGGCCTATCGCGCCGATGTTACCGACGCGGCGGGCATGGAATCGGTGATAGGACGTGTGGTCGCCGATTTTGGCCGGTTGGATGGCGCGGTTAATAATGCGGGCATTGGTGGCCCGTTTATTCCCACGGCGGATTATCCGTTGGATTGGTGGCAGCGCACGATTGCGGTTAATCTCACCGGGGTATTTCACAGTGTGCGGGCGGAATTGCCGCACATGATCCGCCAAGGCGGCGGCGCCATCGTTAATATGTCCTCGATTTGCGGCATGATCGGCCAGGCGGGCACGGTGGCTTACGTCGCCAGCAAACATGCCGTGATTGGTTTGACCAAGACTGTGGCGTTGGAATATGGGAAGCAGGGCATTCGGGTCAATGCCGTGTGCCCCACCTATGTGCGCACACCGTTGACGCTCGCGGAAATAAAAGACCCTGCGGTTTGGTCCATGCTGGACGAACGCCATGCGATAGGCCGCTGTATAACCCCCGAGGAAGTTGCCGCCTTGGCCGCATTTTTATTGAGCGGTGACGCCAGCGCGATTACGGGCGCCGCGTATCTGGTCGATGGCGGACTGACGGCGTCGTGAAGCCCGGAGTCTGGAAAAGGAGCGAATGAATATGGTGACGTTATTTTACTGCCTGCGCCGGCCTTCATCAATGAGTTTTAAAGAATTCAGCGCGCATTGGAACGGTCCGCACGCAGCTCTGGTCAAGCGCCTTGCCCCAAAGCTTGGAGTTGTCAGATATATCCAGCATCACGCACTGGCACCCGAAGCCGCCCGCGTGATGCAAGGGATGCGTGGATTGGAGGATCCGTTCGACGGCGTGGCCGAAATCTGCTTTGAAAGCATGGAGGCTTTGCAAAAGGGCAATCTTGACCCGCTGGTCGCCGATGCGCAGGCGGAGCTTGCGGGTGATGAGGCAAAGTTTATCGATTTTTCCCGCTCGTCGATTTTATTCACAGAAGCAAAAGCCGTTATTGCGTAAAGGGCTTTTTCAGTCGATGACGCCATTTTCGCGCAGCTTCGCGACCGCCTGCGTGCGGCTGCGCGTATCTATTTTCAAATTTATCCGCCGCAAATGGGTCTCGACCGTATTTTCGGTGATATAAAGCGTTCGCGCGATTTCTTTGTTTGACTGTCCCTTTGCCACCAGACGCATAATTTCGGTTTCCTTTGGCGTCAGCATTTCGGCGGTTGCCGCCTTGTGAACCACTTCGTCGGCGCGATAGCCCATCGCCGCGGTCGCCATCACAACCTGTTCCAAATAATTGTGATTTATGCGTTGATTGCGGCGCGTGATTTCTTCCAACAGATCGGGAAGAAACCATGGTTCGTCGGCAAAGACCCGGATCAGACGATCCTTGCTTGCGGCGATCAAGGCATCTTCCAATATCCTTATCGCGCGCCCACGCCGTTGATTGGTGGCATAAATTTGCGCCAGCAACACCTGCAAACGGAGTTTGCGCCATTTACGTCCGCTGTCGTGGGCCGCCCTCACCGCCAATTCAACTTCGGGAATGATGGAATAGCCATTGCCGGTTAAAAGTTTTAGACGAATTTCCGAAATCTGCGGATCGTTGATTTCCTGAGGGAACAAATGGAACGAGCGAAACGGCTCCCATATTTCCGGTTTCGACGCCAGTTTCAAAAAGCGTTCGGCGGCATCCGTTCGATCGGCCAGCAACGCAAGACGGCATTTGGCGATCCATGCGGAAGCCTTGATGCGTGGGATTTCACGCATGTCGCCAATGTCGCTGAGTTCCGTCAACAGCGCCTCGGCCTGGGCGCCGCGGCCATCAAGAAACGCGGCATTCGCGGCCGTGCGATATACCAATATGATGGCATCCGGATGGCCGTTGTCACGCACGAGATGGAGATATTCCGTTGCCAGGGCGCCGGCGCGGGCCACTTCGTTGCGTTCATAAAGCGCCTCGGTCAGATAGGCGCAGGCAACCGCCAAACCGGCGCCGGTGGCATTGCGGAACGCCGTCTCGCAGCGTTCCAGCGCATCTTGCAAGTTTCCCTGAATCAGCTCCAGCACGCCCTCGAAACACAGGGTGAATGTAAAAGTCCACAAGCCATACTGCATCTTATGATAGGCAGATTTGGCGCGGCCGAGCATTTGCCTGGCTTCGTCGAATTCGCCTGACAGGGTTTTAAGATAAGCCTGAATATTCTGGCTTGTGCCGTAAACAACACCATCGCTGGGCTCGACCCGTCCCGCCACTTTGGCAATAACGGCGCGACTCTGCTCGTGCTGGCTCGACCATTCGCATAGCAATGCAAATTGAACATCAACTTCCGGCTCCACCTCACGCCCCAAATCCTGTGCTGTCTGCCTGATGGTCGAGAGCGCGTTGCGGGCGTCGTTGAAACGATGAAGTGCGATCATCGCGTAGGCGCGCGCGCGCAACAACGAGGGACGGACGGAGATT
>JAJZHU010000367.1 GCA_021798375.1 Pseudomonadota bacterium
GGATATCGACGTGGCTGGCGATCGGCGAAAATTATTGCCGGCCCCACGCAAGCATTGAATTCACCCTATTCTGCCTTGGAGTATAAACAATGATGTACATCAAAGAATTTTGCGCGTCCAGAGAACTTCCGTAAAGAGCTACATCGGGAACGCCAGAGTGCCGATGTCCACGATCGATCCACCGCCGTCGGCGGTTACGACGGATCCGGTCATGAATGAGGCGTCGTCGGAACCCAGGAACGCGATGACGGCGGCGATCTCGCCCGGCCTGGCCATGCGGCGCAGCGGGTAGGGGCGCACGACCTCCGCCATCAGATCCTCAAAGTTACTGTGCTTTATCTTGGCGATGTCGCCGATAGCCCGTTCGGTCATTTCTGTATGTACCCATCCAGGACAAATGGCGTTGGAACGGATGCCTTCGGGACCATAATCATAGGCGATGGAGCGATTGAGCCCCAGCAGCGCCGCTTTGCTGGTGAGATACGAGACATAGGCGGGCGCCCCGGAAAGTGCCGCGACCGAGGCAACGTGGATGATCGATCCTCGCTGATGGTCTTGTGATTGATGCCGCCCGTGTCGTTACATGGTAAAGCCGCCGTCGATGGCGAGGGTTTGGCCCGAGACATTATCCGCCATGGCGAAATAGGCCACGGCCTGGCCAATGTCGTCCGCCGTTTGCGGGTGGCCGAGCGGCATGAACGCCCTGGCAAGCGTGTCGATCAATTGCGCCGGCGTTGAATCGAAGGCCGGCGCCAACGCAGGCCCGAGATGATCGCGCCACATCGACGAATCGATAAAGCCGGGGCATATCGTATTGACGGTAATATTGTAAGCCGCGAGTTCCTGACACCAGACTTGGCCAAGCCCAACAATGCCGTGTTTTGATGCGGCATAAGCACTTTGCAATGGCGATGGGCGTTTGGCGGCGACCGATGACATATTGATAATTCGCCCGCTTTTGCGTGCAATCATATAAGGCGCCACCGCCTTGGCGCAAAGAAATGGGCCCTTGAGATTGACATTGATGACATGATCCCATTTTTCTTCGGCAAGATCGACGAGAGATCCAAGCGCTATGATCCCCGCGTTGTTCACCAACACATCGATTTCCCCGAATGTCTCGACTACCTTGCGCGCCATATCCTCGGTCGATGCCTTGGATGTGACATCCACGGCGACGCCCGTCGCCGTGGCACCCGTCGCATTAAGCTCGCCCGCGAATTGATTGCAGCGGGCAAGATCGAGATCGGCAACGGCGATGCGCATACCGTGTCGCGCCAGCGTCCGGCAGATGCCTTGGCCGATGACGCCCACGGCACCAGTGACGATGGCCACGCGGTGCTTGAGTTCCATTGTTTTTCCTCGCTATTGCCGGACGTTCTTCTCAGTTCAGGCGATTAAATCGATCGGCTTGCCAAGAACACCTTCATCTTGAAGTTCGGCCAGAAGTTTGCGTGCCCCGATGGCATGGACCGCCGAGGTTAAGCCGTATTTTTTCTGCTTTTGCGCCAGAATGGAATCGATCAAGGTTGCGCCGATCGCCGCCGTCAGTACGTAACCCGTGACACCATGAAGAACGATGGATCGCGCGGCAAGCGTGCCCCGGCCGTGAACCGTGAACATGACCCGGTGCAGATTATAGTTTTCACGCGGCGGCTCGCCCTGAGGTGCTATTTCCAATGCCCACCGATTGGTGGCTTCCTCTTGTTCTGCCTGGGGCAGATGCTGATAATGCTCCTTGAATTCTGTCATCCGCGCGATCACCATACCCATCAGCGCCTGGTTGAAAAAAGTCACCACGGTTTTGCAATTGCGAACCCGATCATCCCCGGCATACCAAACAGATTCCCCGCCGCCGCTCCATGGCAATGCCACCAGAGTCTGGTGCATGCTCGGCACGCTGATTTGCACGCCTTCAGCCGAAGGCCATGCAACCAACTGGTTGTCGTATAAATATAACTGCGGTTGGCAGCACATGCGCATGAAAGATAGAGTGGAAGATACCGAAGGCACGCCCGCCAAAGCGTAGCTGATATCCAATGAATCAATGCCGGGAGTTTCCAGCACAAGCTCGGCAACCAGCGCACCGGAATTCCACATGGAAGATGACGCAGGCGCAAGAACCAATCCTCGCGCGTGGAATTGTTCCGCGTAATTATGTTGCAGATAGAGCATCCAATCCTGCTCGCCTGTGGCATCAATGTAATGACACCCGGCGGCAAGGGCCGCACGTACGGTTGGTTCACCCAATTGCATGAAAGGACCAACCAGATTGTGAACGACCTTTCGTCCCTTGAAAAGCGCGGTCAAGGCGGCTTCGTTGTGTTCGACCGCCGCAACCTGATACTCGGCGCCGGCAAGCTCCGGCATACTGGCCAATTGTTCTTGCAATCGCTGTTTGTTGCGGCCCGCGGCGATAAAGGGAATTTTACGTTTCGCCAGCATGGCGGCAACCCATTTCCCGGTATAGCCGCTGGCGCCGTAGATGACGACTTCAGGATCTTGCATATTTATATCTCCCTATTACTGGATTATTTCGGCATCGCAGGTTCAACGATGATAGATACCATCTGGCTCATTCTCGAATTTTTCGAGCAGGAAACGCGGTTGAATTTTTTCTGATG
>JAJZHU010000368.1 GCA_021798375.1 Pseudomonadota bacterium
AGACAGAAACGCCCCGGCCAGATATTTGCGGGTCTCGGCCAGCCAGCCGATATAATTCAGATGGTGGCGCAAATTGGCATAGCCCGCCCGCAGCGCCGAGGCATCCGGGCCGCCGCTGCCCGACAGACGCTTGTAGAGTTTCTCATGCACCAGATTGACGGTGACTTCCTGGGCGAATTTCTGGTCGAACCAGGCCACCTGGCTGCGCACCTCGGCGCGCTCGGCGTGGGTTTGCCCCAGCAGCGTATTGTCGGGGTAGGCTTCTTCGAGATATTCGCACACGGCGCCGGAATCCGGGATCACCAGCCCATTGTCCTCCACCAAGGTCGGCACAGCGCCCGCCGGGTTCAGGGCCAGATAATCGGGCCGCCATTCCCAGGGTTTTTCCAGGCGCAATTCAAACGGCAGACGCTTTTCCGCCAAAGCCAGACGCACTTTGCGGGCATAGGGAGAGATGGGATGATGATACAAAACACGCATGGACGGATTTATGACACCCCTTCCTCGGTCTGACAAATATCGATTATGTTGATTGCGGTGGCGGCAACCAGATGCTGCTTCTCCATTTGCGCATTCAACTCGCCCCCCAGCAACAACGCATACGCCGACACATAGAACCACCCCATCATCAAAAGTGCGGTGGCCAACGGCCCGTCGGTACCGGCAAGCCGGTCGAAATAGTTGGTGTAGAGCAAAAAGACCTCTGACGACGCGATCCAGATCGCCGTCGCCACCAACGACCCGGCGCTGATCCACGCCCAGCGCGGACGCTGACGCGAAGGGCCGAAACGGTAGAGCGAGGCGATCGCCACCAGCACGAACATCAGCGCCACCGTGGCCCCCAACAGCCTGATCCACACCGCCAGGCGATGATACACCCCCAGACCGCGCAAAATTTCCGGCAAGGCGACCACCAGCCCGATCGCCAGCGCCGCCACCACCATGCCGGCCAGGGTCAGGGCCATGGCCACCGCGATCAGTTCGATGCCGCGACGCCGTTCGGTTTCAGCAAACGCCAGATTGAGCGCCTGCATCACCGCCCGCGTGCCGCCCATCGACGACACGATGGCGATGGCCGAACTGATCGCCAGGCGATAGCCATAATTATGCCGCTCGCGGTAAACCACGGTGCGCACCCAATCTTGCAACAGGACAAACACCGAGTGCGGCATCAATCCGTGCAACGGACGCAGGCTCGGCGCGACGGTCGAAGGATCGAACATCAGGCCGTAAATGGCGATCAAGGTGGAGATGGCGGGAAAAAACGCCACCATCGCGTAAAAGGCGCAGCCGGCGGCGATCAGCGAGGCATGGTCGGCCGTCATGGCGGCGAAGGTGCGCCGCAGCACCCCGCGCCAACCCGCCCAAGATAGATGCCAAGATGATTTTTGCGCCCGCATTACCAAGCTCTTAACAGGGCGTTGGTTAAAATCCAGCAATATCTCCCCAGATACAAATCTTGCTAAAATTTAGGCTTGCATGGGGGGGGGAATAGCCCTATTCCCGCTGCACGCAGCAACGCACGTGCCTCTGGCCCTTTGTGGTTACGCAACGACGTCAAGCGTTCTGGCAGCTTTTGTTTGTCGCTGGTTCGTTCGACCGTTTCGTCAATCCCGTCCGTCGCCTTATCAAGGCGGACGTTTTAAAGAGGGAGGCAGGTGCGATGACCCCTAAAATCGCAACTTTCCTTGCGTCTGAGCAGCCGGCGACGCCGTGCCTGGTGCTCGACGTAGATCGTGTGGAAGTCAATTTCCGCGCGCTCAGCAATGCTCTGCCTTTGGCGCGCATTTATTATGCCGTCAAGGCCAACCCGGCCGCGCCGATTCTGCAGCGGTTGGTGGGTCTGGAAAGCAGTTTCGATGCCGCAAGCATCGAGGAAATCGAAATGTGTCTCGCCGCCGGTGCGCACCCTTCGGTGATTTCCTATGGCAACACCATCAAGAAAATCTCGGCCATCAAGCGCGCGTTTGCCGCCGGTGTGTCGATGTTTGCCTTCGATAGCGCCGAAGAGTTGGAAAAGCTGGCCGCGCACGCGCCGGGCGCGCGGGTTTACTGCCGTCTGATCGTTGAAAACGTCGGCGCCGATTGGCCGCTGACAAAGAAATTCGGCACCACCATCGATACCGCCCGCGATCTGATGATCCGCGCCGGCCAGATGGGTCTCGATCCTTACGGATTGTCGTTCCATGTCGGCAGCCAGCAGACCAGCACCGACAGCTATGAAGCCGCGATCGGCAAAGTGGGCATGTTGTTCACCGACCTTGAACAGGCCGGGGTCAATCTGCGCATGGTCAATCTGGGCGGCGGCTTTCCCACCCGTTACCGCGACGACGTTCCGGCGATCGATCAATTCGCCGGCGCCATCATGAACGCAATGACCCGCCATTTCGGCAATGCCTTGCCGGAAATGATCGTGGAACCGGGCCGTTTCATCGTCGGCGATGCCGGCGTGGTGCAATCCGAGGTGGTGCTGGTCAGCCATCGCGCCAAGGAAAGTAAGGTGCGTTGGGTTTATCTGGACATCGGCCGTTTCGGCGGTTTGGCCGAAACCGAGGGCGAGGCGATCAAATATCGCATCCAGACCCCGCACGATGGCGGCGAAATGGGGCCT
>JAJZHU010000369.1 GCA_021798375.1 Pseudomonadota bacterium
CAGCCGCCGCGCCCGCAGCGCCGCCGCATCCCCGGCCAGCATCACCGGCTTCGCATCCCAGAAATCCTGATCGCCCAGCGACTGTTGTTGTGCCGCGAGGATCGGACCGTCCTCAGCCTGAAATGGTACAATCAGAAACTGCGCCCCTTCCTTGGCACGCTGTTCGTACTCCGGCCCTTCGGAGTGACGATGAGACACCCCGAACCAATAATGCGAGACGGATTCGGTCTCGGGGGTGAAGATATGGGTATGAGTCACACTCAACAGATTGCACTCTTGCGATTTCGGATCCCCCTTCTTCACCAGCCCGCCCCACAGCAACATACAGGCCGGAGCATCCCAGCGCACATCGATCCAACGATCGTAAAGCTGCCCGTCTTGCGGCAGGGCGCCGTCGCGCTCAAAGCCCTTCGACCGCGGAATGACATCGTGAAAATACCGATCCGACCACACGCTGTTGCCGACCTGGCGCACTTCCACACTCTCGCGCGGGGCCACGCTGAACAGCGGCGCGAGACTGTTGGCATGAACGAAATCGATATGGCTGAGATCGAGGATATTATCGGTCGCAAGCTGATAATTGCCCTGCATCAGCAAATAGCGCCCTTCGAGGTAATTGCTGGCCCGGTCATTGAAGGAAAAATCCGGGATCAACGCCGGATCGGCCCGCGCTTCATCCCCCATCCAAATCCACAGCATGGCATGGCGCTCGGTCAGCGGATAACGGCGCACCGACGCATTTTTCGGCACCTCGCCTTTCGGATTGGCCACGCAGGCGCCGGCGGCGTTGAAACGCAAGCCGTGATAGGCACAGACAATGCCGCTCGCGGCGCAATGACCGAGCGAGAGCGGCAAAAAACGGTGCGGACAGCGATCCGCAAGCGCATGCGCCACACCATGTTCGTCACGGAACATCACCACCGGTTCGTTCAGAAATTTACGCCCGAGCGGCTTTTCCGCCAGTTCGTCGCCCCAGCCCGCCATGTACCAGCAATTACGTAAAAAGCTCACGATCAATTCCCCGTTGTTTTATTATGTGAACAGTGTTCACATTAGGGCATCGCAAGTCAAATAAATTCGTTGCCGCACTTGCAAAGCAAGTCAGCTGCCGCTGGCGCGGGCAAGGATATCCTCCAGCACATCCGCCAAGCCAAGACCCGGCAGCAGCAAATGATCGACCTGCCCCTCCTGCAACAGCACCGCCGCCCCATGCAGCAGAGACCACAGCACCAGCATCCGGCTGCGTACCGCCAAAGGCGTTGCACCGGGCATGGTGGCGCGCAGCAGCCCCTCAAGAGTCTCAAAGGAATCAATGCCGATGCGTAGATTCTGCGTCTTGTTGGCGCGCATCACCAGATCGGTCATGAACATCAGGCGGAACATCTGCGGCTCGCGGGCGGCAAAATCGAAATAGGCCCGGCAGGCGGCGCGCAGGCGCGATTGCGGATCCGGGGCCACCCCCGCGGCGGCGTAAGCCGCACCCAGACGTTCAAACCCGCGTTGCGCCAGTTCGCATAACAACGCTTCCCGGCTGCTGAAATGGCGATAAGGCGCGCTGGCGGCAACCTTGGCGGCCAGCGCCAAATCCCGCAGCGAAAGATTTTCGTGCCCCTGCGCCGCCAATCGCTGCTCGGCCAGATCGAGCAAAACCGCGCGCAAATTGCCATGATGGTACGAGGGAGACTTCATCCCCGCATCATGACGCGGCGACGAAAAAAAGACGAGCCATCCCCTCGGCGCCCTACTCCGCCGCCATCCGATTGCCGCGCGTCACCTGCACCGCCGTCACCTTATATTCCGGGCAGTTGGTCGCCCAATCGGAATTGTCGGTGGTCAACAGATTGGCCCCGCTCTCGGGGTGATGGAAGGTGGTGTAAACCACCCCCTGCGGCACGCGGTCCGATAGCAAAGCGCGCAACGATGTGGCGCCCATGCGGCTGGAGATCGACACATAATCGCCGTCCTCGATGCCGCGCTGTTCGGCGTCGTGCGGGTGAATTTCCAGCAAATCTTCCGGGTGCCACGCCATGTTCTCGGTGCGCCGCGTCTGCGCGCCGACATTGTATTGGCTAAGGATCCGCCCGGTGGTCAGCAGCAGCGGAAAGGCGTTGCTGGAACGCTCGGTGGTCGGCACGAACGCGGTGATCTCGAAATGGCCGAGCCCACGGGTGAAATGATCGATGTGCATGATCGGCGAACCATCCGGGTGTTCCGCATTGACCGGCCATTGCAGGCTGCCTTCGCGGTCGAGCCGCGCGTGGCTTACGCCGGCAAACGAAGGTGTCAGGCGGGCGATTTCATCCATGATGGCGGCACTGTCGGGCCAGTTCATCGGATAACCCAGAGCCGTCGCCAGTTCGGCCACGATCTGCCATTCCTGCTTGCCCGCCTTGGATGCCATCACCGGGCGCACGCGATTGATGCGGCGTTCGGCGTTGGTGAAGGTGCCGTCCTTTTCCAAAAACGAGCTACCCGGGAAGAAGACGTGGGCATAGGACGCGGTCTCGTTCAGGAACAGATCCTGCAAGATCACGCATTCCATCTTGCTCAGCGCCGCGATCACATGTTGCGTGTCGGGATCCGATTGCACGATGTCC
>JAJZHU010000059.1 GCA_021798375.1 Pseudomonadota bacterium
CGGAATGGTCAACATAACAATGATTACCTTCCCACGCCGCCGATCACACCCAAGAGCCAAAGCACCACAAAAACGACCAAAATCAGCCCAAGCACCCCGCCGAGGCCAGGATATCCATAATAAGAGTGGGCATAATAGCCACCGCCACCGCCAAAAATGAGAATCAGGATTACGATTATTAGAATTGTCGACATTTGAAACCTCCGTGTCGGATGTTGTTGCAAGAATCCAGGCGCGTGATTAGATCGCGCCGGTTAAAGTGTTTTCAGCATGTCACGCAATATATCATTCAGCCCGACGATCGCATTTTGGATTTTACCCGCCGATTTCTCGGTGGCACCTCTGCTCCGAAGCCTGGCATCGCCAGCGGCCTTGCCGACAAGCTCCTTGATCGCGCCTTCGGCTTGTTTTGCCGAACCGATAATTCTGTCCTTGTCCATGACAACGGCCTCTCGGTGATGCAAAACCAAGTTTGAATCGAATGCTGCAATCCTAATGCTCATTTCCGCGCTTCAGCAGAGTCGGAAACTACCTACGGCGTGATCGATTGTAGCAGGGGCAAAATTACCGATGGAAAGTCGCAGACGCGGCGCGCGCCAAACAAAACCTCAGAACAATCGGGCCGCCCGCGCATCCAGCGTCTTACGGGCGATCGCCGTCATCGCCGGGATCTCGGCCAGTTTCCGGTCACCAAGCAATTCACCGGCGACCAAGGCGAGTGCCAACCAATCATCCGCGGTCGCCTCGTCCTGCCGCAACGCCAGTGCGGTCCTGGCCATGATCTCGGCCCAATAACGCCGGCGGCCGGGGAGATAAGTCTGCATTAGCAGCGCCACCTCCTGGCTCCGCGACAGGCACTTGCCGGTCAGCAATTCATCAAGCGCCGCATCGTCCTCGAACCACGACTCAAAGAACCTATAGGTCTTGCCCCACTTGGCGCTTGCCTTAAGCGCCTTTGCGACCATCGGCGGCGATTTGTCCTCGGCGGGAACCTCGTCGAGCAACATCGCCATCAGCGATTCCACCGCGACCGCCTCGGGCTGGACCGCGGCCAGGCCAATCCGCTCGACGACATCGACGAGGCCAAATGGCGGCAGCGTGCCGGACTCGCGCGATGCCGCCAAGCCATGCCCCAGGGCCAGCCGTAAATGCTCGATGCTGGTCTCGAAGCGGTCTATCTGCATGCCGATTTCGTCAAAGAACCCCATCGCCTCCGCGCGGGACAAGCCGGCATTCACCCAGGCATCGCCGATCCCGGCCGGCTTGAGCAGCACCGCCGTCACCGCGCGTTTGCGCCCGTCCCTGACCACGGCAAAGAAACTTTGCGCCCGCGCCCCATCGACCGCGGTCGCCGCGATCCGGTTTACTTCGACGGGCGGCAGGGACGCGATCTCGATGCCCTTCCGCCGGCAGGCCTTGATGACACTGTCGATCGCCAGGCGTTCGTCGTCGGCCAGCCAGTTGCGGATCGTGATCAGCCGCCGCAGCATGGTGCCGCTGACATGCCCGGCCTGGGCCGCCGGAAGGAGCAACGCAGCCGTTTGGCGCCGCGTCACCGGGCCGGGGTCCAGCACCCAGGCGATCGCCGCCTCCCGCACCGCAGGATCCGGGGCGGCGAGCATGGCGGCCGCCATCATCGCCCGGTGTTCGTCAGGAAAGGCCGCGGCCTGCTCCGACATCTGCGCCTGGAACACAAAAACGTCGCCGCCACATTGCCGGGCCATCTCCGCCAGATGATGCTCGATCCCAGCGGCATTCACGGTATGGGTCTCGGCATAGCTTTCCAGCGCGCCGGCCATTGCCGCCTGCAATTCACCGCCCAGCTCAAGTTTGGCGCCGGTGAACTGGCCCAACACCAGCAGCAACTGGTTGGATTTGAGCTTGCCATCATTTGCCAGCTCCTGCACGAGCGAGCGGATCGCCGCCACCTCTGCCATCGCATCCTTGCGGCCGCGCTCGACGCCGTAGCGCAAGACCGCCAGCGCTTCGCCCAGCATGAAGGCGAAGGCGTCGATCAGCTTCGCGTTCGGCCGCTTCTTGCGCGATTCCGCGGCGATCAGCGCGACGATCTCGCCGGTCGAACCAGGCGATGCCGCAAGCGCATCGCCGACCGATCTGAGGCCATCGCTCATCTCGCCGTTCGCCATGTCCATGGCAATGACCTTGCCAAGTTGGGCCAGAGCGGTGCGTGGTCTCATCGGGCGAATCCTCTTAAGGGGAATGAAGTGGCGCGACCATAGCGAAGAACGATCGTACCCGCTATCGCGGAGGGATTGGGAGAATAACCTGGATCAGTTTACTGCAATTTGGATTGGTCTGGAAGACCACCGAGCCGGCGCGCCCAACTCTCTGAAATTCGGGAGCCTGCGTAGTTTCCGACGCTGCCAAATCAATCGAAACTCGTCCATCCTGATCAAATCTCCATGACGAGATCTCCCGGATCCACAGCCCTCAAAGGAAATTTCCATGTTAAAGTCTGTTCTTTTCGGCGCATCAATGTTAGTATTGACCGCGAACATCGCACTTGCACAAAGCTCCACCACCGACAGTTCAAGCTCGACACAACAAACAACCACGACACCGACCGATGGAACCTATAATTCAAGCAAGACGCAAAAAAGCGTGGATAGCAACGGCAATGTGAGCAACAAAAGCTCGAATTACTCAAGTGACGCCAATGGAACCAGTTCCAATTCCAATTCCTCCAGTAGTTCGCCGAATGGTGACACCTCGACCAGTTCGCGCAGCGAAAAAACCGCGCCACCGGCCGCCGAGCGCACCACCACAACCGGCACGAGCACGACAACCACCCAACAATAATCGAATACACTGCGGCTGTCCCCCATTGGCGCGGCCGGCGCGGCGCGAGGGATTCAAAAAAAATCCTTCGCCCGCGTTCAGAACCATCGATGAATTGGAGACAAAGGCATGAAAAGCGCAATTTCCACACTCAGAATCGCCGTATTCGTTGGCGTGGCGCTTGGCTTGGCCGGATGCGATCACATGAGCAATCACCAGCAGCGGACATTGAGCGGCGCGGCAATTGGCGCGGGCGCGGGCGCACTCGTTGGGGCGGCGGTTGGCGATCCATGGGCGGGTGCTGCCGTCGGCGGCGCGGCCGGAGGGGTCATTGGGGCGACGACCCACTAAAGCCTGATGATTTCAAGCACCCCGCCCAAGGCATTCCCCGACGATATCCTGCCTGACATCGCGCAAGCGACTGCCAAAATTCGTAGTGCGCACCAGCATGAAACCAGCCGGCTGCAACGCAACGTGGATCACCTCACCGCGCTTGTCGGCAGGCCGGGATTTATCGCCATTCTGACAACGATGGTCGGTGTGTGGATGGCAGCCAACATGCTGGCCCCGCACTGGGGGATCAGGCCTCTCGACCCTCCTCCCTTTGCCTGGCTGCAAATGGCAACCAGCGCCGGCGCCATTTTTGTCGCCGTATTAATTCTCACCACCCAACGGCGCGCCGACCGCCTGGCCGATCACCGCGCGCAGTTGATGCTCGAACTGATCATCACAACCGACCGCAAAATCTCAAAAATCATCGAGCTGATCGAAGAGCAACGCCGCGATAGCCCCACCATTGTCAATCGCGTGGACGGCGAAGCGGCAATCATGTCAACACCTTCCGATGCCCACGCGGTGCTGAAAGCGATCAAGGATGCCTCCGAATGACAGGTCCGTTCACACCTGAAATTGGCGAGTGCTTCCTGTTGCGCAAAAGCCACAGTCCAGCGACTAGTAGGTGATTTCCGATACTACCGCAAATCTCCCGCCAATCATTAGTATTCCCCGCCTTGGTTCCTGTTTATCCTGGCAAACTCAATCCTCACAAGAACCTATTTGGTTCGATCAAGGAATTACCGTCATGAACTTACGTATGGCCTTATTGGCATCCACCGTGCTCTTCACACCACTGGTGGCAAGCGCACAAACTGTTTACGGCCCGTACATCAGCGGAGGCGTGGGCGGAACCTATGAGCAGGAGGAAAACACCAGCATCCCCGGCATTGGTTCGCACGATGCCTACACTCACTTGGGCTTGGTCGGCAATGCCGCGGTGGGTTATGGTTTCGGCAACGGCTGGCGCGTTGAAGGCGAAGGCAATTACCTCGACAATCAATATCGCAGCCTGAATAATTCCGGCGCCTCATCGGTTGGCGGACGCGAAGTAAAATACGGCGCTTTCTTGAATGGTCTGTATGATTTCGATATCGGCTCCACGATGGCTTACCCATATTTGGGTGCAGGCGTGGGTTATCAATGGGTTCATGCCGAACCGTTCAAGGTCGGCTTTGGCACCAACGAATACAGCGCATCGGGCGCACCGGGCAATGTCGCCGCCCAGGCGATTGCCGGCGTAGGCTTCCCGATCGCCTCCGTACCAGGACTATCGTTGACGGTCGAATATCGCTTTCAGGACGTGATCGGCAATCGCAACTACAACACCAGCTACGACAACGCGCCCATCTCATCGGCCCGATTCGGCAGTGCCTATAATCATTCGCTGATGCTCGGCGTGCGTTACGCCTTCGATACCCCGCCAGTAGCCGAAACGACAACGGCCGCCGCCGCCGTAACCACACCGGCACCTGCCCCGATGGTGGCGCCCGCCCCCGCCCCGGCACGCACCTATCTGGTATTTTTCGATTGGGACAAGTCTGATCTGACCGACAAGGCCAAAGCGATCATCGCCGATGCGGCCAATGGCTCCACCAAGGTCCAAACCACCCAGATCGAAGTCAATGGCTACACGGATCTTTCGGGCACCGCTCAATATAACCAGGGCCTGTCAGTTCGTCGCGCCACCGCCGTGGCCGACGAATTGGTTCGCCTGGGCGTTCCCAGAAACGAAATCGACATCAAAGGTTTCGGCGAAAGCAACCCCCTGGTGCCCACCGCCAACGGTGTGCGCGAGCCGCAGAATCGCCGCGTGGAAATCATCCTGAAATAGTCATTTCCGCCCACGGCAATATGCCATCCCCACTGCCGCTTGATGGCATATTGCCCGCTGAAACAAAGATTTGAAGCCTGATGACGCCGATAATTCGAGCGAACTTAAAGCCAACAGTCTATGAGCCGAAAAAGAGCGAGAACCGCAAGGTTCCCGCTCTATTTTTATCTCAACGCCGCTTGGTATAATACAGACAACGTCAAATTAGTTATGCTGGTCTTGTCCGGGCTTTTTCCCGTCGTTGCCCCAGGCCGGCGCGCGGGCCGGGGCGTTGGGACGAGCGGCCGGCGCAGCCCGCTGCTGCATGGGCTGCTGTCTAGGCTGTTGCGCAGGCCGCTGCTGCATGGGCCGCTGGTAAGCAGGCTGTTGCGCAGGCCGCTGCTGCATGGGCTGCTGATACGCAGGCTGTTGCGCAGGCCGCTGCTGCATGGGCTGCTGATACGCAGGCTGTTGCGCAGGCTGTTGCTGCATGGGCGGCGTTGAGGGTCGCCCCGGCATCTGCGTCTCGGCGCGGTTCGGTTGCATGGGTTTGACAACCACGTTCGGCACCGCATGTGGATGACCCGCCTGCTGGGTATTGGCATTCATATGCCCGCCCGCCGGCGTTTGGCCGGGCACCGCAGCGCCCTCACCGCTGTTGCGGGTGGGTTCTGTCGGATGGCGCCCATCCTTGGTAATATTATGCCCCTGCTGAACGCCGGCCTGCATGCGGGCCGCAACCGGATGCTTCACCGCTTCACGCTGCGTGATCGCGCGGCCTACCGATTTTTGCGTCACCCATGCATTGTGGCCCATTACCTGGCGGGCAGCGACGGGATGAAAATTCTGATGCGTGTCGCGCTCCAGAGTCCGATCATCGATGCTGCGATTGACGATATAATTATTCACGGTCGTGTAATTGGTGTTGTTGCGGGTCTGGCCGATAAACCTGCCATAATCGCGATGCGGCACCACGTAACGCTGGAAATCGCGATCGCGGAAGTGATCTTCGCCCACAAATGTCCACATCGATTGGAAACGATCGTTATTATAGCCAGCACCATACCAATCGCGATAACCATAACCATTGTCATAGTTGCCCGAATAAACCCCATCGCCGGAATCATCGTCGCCAGGCGGCATGGGGAACCAACCAATATTGCCGCCGCCCGAACGCCACACCACCCAGGCCGGCGCCCAAACATAGCCAGGCACCCACAGCCAGCCCTGGTCTGGATCCATCACCCAGCGGCCATAGTGATAGGTGATATCGCCCCAACTCTCGTTGGATATCCATGTCCAGCCATATTCGTCGGTATCTTCCCAATGCCCATTGTAATAGGGCCGGAAATCGCTCCCCACGCCGCCGGGCTGCCAAACCGCGCCCCAGCGAGGATTGTCGCTCCAGGTTCCCATCGTCGCCAACTGAGCATAAAAACTATCGAAACCGACGCTCACACTGACTTGCGCACGCGCAGGGGCGACAACGCCGGCGGCAAAAAAGACCGGGATGGTAATTGCCGCGGCACAAAGCATGTATCGTAGCTTGGGATAACGAAGACTGAACATGATCTAATTTTCCTGATGTGTTACGATTTTGGATCCAGGGGAGTTTCAAAAAACCCGAAATGCAGATCGACACCGCACGGGATTTCGTCAAATAGACCGGCTGCACCGACATCGCCCAATCGGGCGGTTACGTCAATCGCATTCTCGGCCCGCAATCATAATGGCATTTGGCCACTGCCGCCCGATCTATTCCCTCCAACGCGGGCGTTTTAAAATTGTGGCCCAAACCAAAAGGCCCGGGCCACAAAGTTAAGGAGGAAACATCAAGCGCAACCTAGCAAAACAAGCGCCCCCCGAATACCATCGGAAACTACTTACAATCACAGCCCGGTCATTGCCGCGCAAATAAACATCCCCTCCCGTCCGGCAAACTGCTACAATCGCTCCAAGCGCCAACGGGCGTAGAAATTTCGAGAAAGACAACATGTCAGAATCCCCTCCAGGCGACCCAAAAACACCGCCTCCTGGGACCAATATCCGCATTTTTCCAACCGCCGAGCGGCATCATGCCTCCCCCCCCAGCTTCCCTGTCGTCGGGATCGGCGCCTCGGCGGGTGGGTTGGACGCGTGCCGAAAACTGGTCCAGACCCTGCCAGGTAACAACGGCATGGCCTTTATTCTGGTGCAGCATCTCGATCCGACCTACCAAAGCATGATGGTAGATCTGCTTGCCGGACACACCGCCATGCCGGTACAGCAAGCCACCGAGGGCATGGTGGTCGAACGCGACCATCTCTATATCATCCCTCCCGGCGCCTATCTGTCGATCGCCAAGGGCGTTTTACATCTTTCAGCGCCCCAGGAGCGCCACGGCGCGCGGATGCCGTTCGATTTTTTGCTCGCGTCCTTGGCCCGGGATTGCGGGCCCAACGCGATCTGCGTGGTGCTTTCAGGCACAGGCGCCGACGGCAGCGTGGGCCTGCGCGCCGTCAAGGCGGCCGGTGGGCTGGTGATCGCCCAGGATCCCCGCGATGCCGAATACGACGGCATGCCGCAAAGTGCGATCATGACCGGCATGGTAGATTGGATCGTCCCGGCGGGAGACATCGCCGCGGCGTTGGTGAAACATGTGGAACACCCCGAAACCGAGCCAAAAATCACCCACCCGCATGTGCGCCAGGTCGATTGCATGCCGACCATCATCGCACTGCTGCGCACCCACACCGACCAGGATTTCAGCCTCTACAAACCCGGCACGCTGCAGCGCAGGATCGAGCGGCGCATGGCGATATCCGGGATCGCGATCACGGATATGCATCACTACCTCGACCTGCTGCAAAACGACAACGCCGAGTTGGAGCAACTCGGCAAGGATCTGCTGATCAATGTCACCAATTTCTTTCGTGATCCGAAGGTGTTTCAATTTCTTGAAGAAAAAATAATTCCCGACATCGTCTATAATCATCCACAAGAACGTCCGTTGCGTATCTGGATCGCCGGTTGCAGCACCGGCGAAGAGGCTTATTCACTGGCAATGATCTTCCGTGAACAGATCATCGCCAGACGCAGCCGCCTGAAACTGCAAATATTCGCCTCGGATGTCGATGCCGAGGCGATCGATACCGCGCGCGAAGGACTTTATCCCGCCGCGATCAAGGCAGACGTCTCGGCTTCACGCCTGAAACATTTCTTTTCCAAGGAAGGCAACTCCTATCGGGTGTTGCCAGAGCTGCGCTCTTCGGTGGTTTTCACCGTGCAAGACGTGCTGGCCGATCCGCCGTTCTCGCGGCTCGATTTTATCTCCTGCCGCAATCTGCTGATCTATCTGTCGCGTGAAGCGCAGGAAAAAGTCATCACGATCTTCCATTTCGCACTGCGCGAAGGCGGCCTGTTGCTGCTTGGCAGCGCCGAGACCATCACCAACGAAGGCACAAAATTCGAAGTCCTGTCAAAGCCGGAACGCCTCTATCGTCACATCGGCAAAAGCAGGCCGGGCGATCTGGATTTCTTCGCCTCGCGCGGCGATTATCCACGCATTCCGGCAACCGCCGGGCAACCGCCCGCCCTCACCCGCGAAACCGCGTTCGCCGAGGTTTGCCGCCGTCTGGTGATGGAATCCTTTGCCCCGGCCACGGTGTTGATCAATCTCAAGCGTGAAGTCGTCTATTCCATCGGGCCGACCAACCGCTATCTAACCATCCCCCCGGGGTCGCCCACGCATGATTTGCTGGCAATGGCGCGAGAAGGTCTGCACAGCAAGATCAATGCGGCACTGCGGAAGGTGGAACGCGACAAGGCACGCGCCGTCGTACCCGGCAGCACCCTGCACATCGATGGAAAGGAATTTTCCGTCACACTCGACGTGCAGCCGATCCGTTGTGGCGGCGAAGATCTGCTGTTGATCTGCTTTATCGACCAACCGCTGCCGGGAAAGGCACAAATTCGTCCCACTGCCAAAGATGCGCCACGCGTCGCCGAGCTGGAGCGGGAACTCGATGCCAAGAAAGCCGAATTGCGCGAAGCGATACGCGATCTGGAAATTTCCACCGAGGACCAACGAACGGTCAACGAAGAGGCATTGTCGGTCAACGAAGAATATCAATCCACCAACGAGGAACTGGTTACCTCGAAAGAAGAATTGCAATCACTCAACGAAGAACTGACCGCGCTCAATACCCAGCTTCAGGAAACATTGGAACGCCAGCGCACCACCGCCGACGATCTGCAAAACGTGCTTTACAGCACCAATGTCGCCACGCTGTTCCTGGATACCAGACTGAACATTCGATTTTTCACCCCGGCGACAAAACTTTTATTCAACGTGATTCCCACCGACATCGGGCGCCCTCTCGCCGATTTAAACTCGTTGAGCGCCGATACATTATTGCCTGCCGACGCACACGCCGTGCTGCGCGACCTGTCGCCGATCGAACGCGAGATCGAAGCCCAAGATGGCATGTGGTTCTCGCGGCGCATTCTACCCTATCGCACCCATGATGATCGGGTCGAAGGAGTGGTCATCACCTTCACCGACATCACCGAACGAAAATCGGTGAGAGCGGCGCTCGAAGACGCAAAACAGCAAGCCGATCAATCCAATCTCGCCAAGTCTCATTTTCTGGCGGTCGCCAGCCACGACCTGCGCCAGCCGCTACAAACATTGTCGCTGCTACAGGGACTTTTGGCAAAACTGGTCGAAGGCGAAAAGGCCAAAAAACTGGTCACACGCCTGGATGAAACACTGGCCGCCATTTCCAGCATGTTGAACACGCTGCTCGACATCAATCAGATCGATGCCGGCACGGTTCACGCCGAAATGGTCGATTTCCCGATCAATGAATTGCTTGATCGCCTGTCGGATGAATTCGCCTATCACGCGCAGGCGAAAGGGCTGGAATTCCGCGTGGTCTCGTGCAGCGCCACGATCCACAGCGACCCCCGCCTGCTGGAACAGATGATTCGCAATCTTCTTTCCAATGCCTTCAAATATACCAAACATGGCAAGGTGTTGCTTGGCTGCCGCCGTCGCGGCGCCATATTATGCATCGAGATCCTCGATACCGGGATCGGCATCCCCGCTTCGGAATATCAGGCGATCTTCAAGGAATACCACCAACTCGACAATGCGGCGCGCGAACGCAACCGCGGCCTCGGCCTTGGCCTATCGATCGTGCAACGCCTGGGCAATCTACTCGGCCATCATGTTTGGGTTACCTCCCTCCCCCACAAAGGATCGGTGTTCGGCATCGACATCACCCTGCCGGCCGGCGAAAAGCCCTCCCCCCGGCCCACGCCGTTCCTTGTGGTGGGTCAGCCTGCAGCCCCGTTGCCACCCACGGGCGCGATCCTGGTGGTCGAGGACGACCCCGACGTGCGCGAATTGCTCGAGCAAATCCTCACCGAGGACGGCCATCGAGTCACCTCCGCCGAAGACGCCATTTCCGCGCTCGAAATGGTCGAGCGCCAGGATCTGCACCCCAATTTGCTGCTGACCGATTACAATCTTCCGGGCGGCATGAACGGCATCGAACTGATGGCGCAATTGCGTGAACATTTGCACGCCAACATCCCCGGCATCATTCTCACCGGCGACATTTCGACCGGCACCTTGCGCGACATCGCCGCGATGAAATGCATTCGGTTGAACAAGCCGGTGAAATTGCTGGAACT
>JAJZHU010000370.1 GCA_021798375.1 Pseudomonadota bacterium
CCTTGCATCGCCATGGGCGCCGCCGCCGCCCACGCCCTGGATATCGCGGGCGAGGGCAGCGTGCATCGGATCGATATATCGCTGCTCAAGCAGCGCATCCGCGCCAATATTCAGGACTGAAACGTCGTTACATAATATACGCACAGGGAGCCGCCTTATGACCAGTGAACTAAGAAGCATCGCCGCCAATTCCGCCGTCCGCCGCTCGCATTTTCGCGCCCTTGGCCTCAGCGAGGCCGATTTGGCCAAGCCGAAGATCGCCGTGGTGAATTCGTCGTCCGAACTGGCGGTTTGCTTTGCGCACCTCGACGGCGTGGCCAAGGTGGTCAAGGAAGCGATCCGCGCCGCCGGCGGCGTGCCGTTCGAGGTGCGCACCACGGCGCCGTCGGATTTCATCACCGGCGCGGCCAAGTCGGGCTCCTACATCCTGGCGGCGCGGGATCTGGTTACCAACGACATCGAAGCCCAGGTCGAGGCGGCCATGCTCGACGGCATGGTGTGTCTGACCTCTTGCGACAAGACACCGCCCGGCCATCTGATGGCCGCCGGCCGGCTGAATATCCCCACTTTGCTGGTAATCGGCGGCTATCAGGCCTCCGGCATGATCGGCGAGGATCATGTCGATATCGAGGATCTGTTTTCGGGTTCGGTCGGGGCATTGTTCGGCAAACCCGGCAAGCACAGCATCGAGGCAATGGTCGAACAGGCGATCCTCGGCCCGGGCGTATGCGCGGGCATGGCCACCGCCAACACCATGCATTGCGTGGTCGAAGCCCTGGGCATGTGCGTGCCGGGTTCGGCGCCGGTGCGTGCCAACAGCGAGAAGATGTTCGACGCCGCCCGCCGGGCGGGGGCCAGAATCGTCGAGATGGTCCAGCAAGGCCTGACCCCGCGCGCCATCCTGACCGAAGGCGCGTTCCGCAACGCCATTGCCATGGTGCTGGCGGTGTCGGGTTCGATCAATGCAATCAAGCATCTACAGGCGACGGCGGTCGAGGCCGAGGCGGATGTCGATGTGTTCGCGCTATGGGAAGAGATGGGGCGCAGCGTGCCCGTGCTCGCCGCCGTGCGGCCCAACGGCAAGGTGCGCATCGAGGCGTTCGAGGACGCGGGCGGGGCGCGCGGCATTTTGAAACAGCTTGCGCCGCTGATCGACACCACCGCCCGCACCTGCATGGGCGGGACGCTGGCCGACGATCTGGCCGGTTTCACCGTCGCCGACGAGGAGATCATCCGTCCGCTCGATCGGCCGATTTCGGAAGGTCCGGCGATCGCCATCCTGAAGGGCAGCCTGGCGCCGGAAAGCGCCGTGGTGAAATTGGGCATCCGCGACGGCAGCCGTCCGGAAAAATTCGACGGGCCCGCGGTGGTGTATGACGACACCGATCAGGCGATCCGCGATCTGGCCGACGGCAAGATCGCCAAGGGCGCGGTGATGATCCTGCGCGGACAAGGCTTGAAGGGCGGCCCGGCGATGGGCGGCGGAGCTTCCCGGTTGCTGTTCGCGATCGATGCCGCCGGCCTTGCCAAGGATGTCGCCTTTGTCACCGACAGTCAGCTTTCCGGCCTGTGCCTCAAGGGTCTGACGGTGGCCGAGGTATCGCCCGAAGCGGTGGCCGGTGGCCCGATCGGCAAGGTCCGCAATGGCGATCGGATCGTTATCGACGCCGCCAAACGCCAACTCGATCTTGACGTGCCGGTGGCCGAATTGGCCGCCAGAGCGTCGAACCCGAATGCGATGCCGATCGAGGCCAAGGGCTATCTGGGCATCTATCGCCGGGATGTTCAGTCGATGGCCACGGGGGCAGTACTGACCGATCTGGATGCTTGCTGAATGTGAAGCGCGGCTTGAATGTTCCGTGATTGCAAACTGGGACACAAGCGTTATATCTCGGGAGATGAGACAGCAATATTTACCGCCGGAAACCCGACAAAATCGGCCCGACAAAATCGGATTGACACGCAATGACGGACGTTAAGCGCCGGAGCGGGCCGCGCGCCGGGTATGGGCGCGGTCCACGGGGAAGCGAAGATCACGGCGACATCCTGAAAGCCCAAGCCGAACGGATTGCGCACGACGATCTGGCGATCGCGGAGGCCGCGCGCACCGACAGCGATCCCACCAGCTTTCACGCGCATTTTGTTCGCTATTATGCCGCGGTCGGCGAGGATGCGCTCTATTTTCGGATGACGCGCGCCATCGTGGTGGCGGCGCGGCGCTGGCGCAAACTCGCCAACGAGCGGGTGAAATCCGTCGATCAGACCATGGCGCGTTGGGAAACCCTGTTCCTGGTGGCCTTTTCGGACGTGGAATTGACCCAGAGCGATCTGGCGCGCCTGATCAATATCGAAGGCCCCACCCTGGTGCGCATGCTCGATCTCTTGGCCAAGGAAGGATTGATCGATCGTCGCCAGTCGGAATCCGATCGCCGGGTGACAACCAACACCATCACCCCCGCGGGCCGGGCCGTGATCGATCAAATCATGGGCATCACCAACGTGCTGCGCCGGGAAGTCTTGCAGGATATCCCGCGCGAGGAACTGGAAACGGCGCTCAAGGT
>JAJZHU010000371.1 GCA_021798375.1 Pseudomonadota bacterium
CAAGCTGGCTGCACTGGCCATTGTTGGAAGCCGCCTTACAAAATGCCGTTGTGGGGGATTTTCCGTTGATCAACAAATCTTTCAACGCTTCTTATTCCGGCATCGACCTATGATTTGGCAACGTCTGCTGCGCAGCCTGCTGCACCCTATCGCGGCGATCCCGCTACCCGAACCGGCCGAGGCCAGTCTGGCTGCCCTGATCGCCGACCTGGATCAAACCGCCCGCGTCCGGCTGGGCCGCTCGCTGATGCTGCGCCATGTGGACAGCGGCAGTTGCAATGGCTGCGAATTGGAACTGAACGCGCTGACGGGTGTATTATACGATCTGGAACGGCTGGGGATGCATTTTACCCCCAGCCCGCGCCATGCCGACGTGCTGATGGTCACCGGACCGCTGACCCGCAACCTGCACGAGGCGCTGCTGGCGACCTATAACGCGACGCCGAACCCCAAATGGGTGGTGGCCGTGGGCGATTGCGCGGTGGATGGCGGCGTATTCCGCGGATCCTACGCCGTAATGGGCGGCGCCGGGGCGGCCGTGCCGGTGGATCTGGTGATCCGTGGCTGCCCGCCGACGCCGACGCAAATTATTGCGGGGCTGGCTTCGTTGATGGCGGCGCAGACGTAGGTATACGTTGGAACAGATATAAATCAGGGCGACGGAAGAAACTTCTTTTTTGGAAAAAAGAAGATTGCTTTACTTTGCGTTTCTTCAGGAAAAAGGCGGCGGCGATGGCACAAAATCGCCATCGCCGCCGCCCAAATCATTATTCGTGCGGAATTTCTTTTTCCGTCAACAAGGTCGCGAGTTCGCCCGATTGGAACATCTCGCTGACGATGTCGCAGCCGCCGATGAACTCGCCTTTGACATATAATTGCGGAACGGTCGGCCAGTTTGAAAATTGTTTGATACCTTCGCGCAACACCGGATCTTCCAGCACATTGGCGGTTTTGAACGGCACTTTCATGTGGTTCAGGATCGACACCACGCGCGCGGAAAAGCCGCACTGCGGCATCAAGGCGTTGCCCTTCATGTAAAGCATCACCGCATTTTCGGTGATATCGGCGGTGATCCGGGTTTCGGCTGGGTTCGTCATCTAGAAGTTCCTTGTTGAGAGCAATGCCCGTACAGTTTTGTTACAGTTTTGTCCGGTTTACGTCTTGGGAGCGGAAGTTTGCAGAGCCAACGCATGAAGCGCGCCACCCACGTGGCCCTTGAACGCGGCATAGACCATTTGATGTTGTTGCACCCGTGAACGGCCGGCAAAAGCGGTGCTTTCCACCGAGGCCGACCAATGTTCACCGTCGCCGACCAGATCTTCGATCTGGATTTTGGCGTCGGGGAAGGCTTCGCGGATGTAGGCTTCGATGTCGGCGGCGGTCATGGCCATGGGCAGAATCCTTATATTTCAAATCACGCAGCGAACCATTCCGCAAAGAATTTTGCATGAGCGGCCCGCAGATCAGCCAAAGATATGGTGGTGCCATCGGCGAGTGAAAGGGCGGCGCCGCCCGATTTGCCGATAATTTGTGCGTTCAGGCCCGCCGCCCCGGCCGCAACCAGCAGAGCGGCGGCATCGCGTACCGCCACCACATAGCGCGCCTGGTCTTCGCCGAACCAATAGCCGTGGGCGGGGATCGACCCTGGCGCCGCGGCAAGCGTGGCACCCACATTGCCGCCCATGGCCATTTCGGCCACCGCGACCAGCAAGCCGCCGTCGGAGACATCGTGGCAGGCGGCGATGGTCCCGGCCAAAATCTGGCCGCGCAGGAAATCGCCGGTTTTGCGTTCCAATGCCAGATCGATCGGGGGCGGCGCGCCCTCCTCGCGGCCCAGAATTTCGCGCAGATACAGGCTTTGGCCGATGTGGCCTTTCGTATTGCCGATCAGCACCAGGGTCTGATTTTCACCCAACGCCAACCCGATCGCCTGGGCCGCGTCTTCAAGCACGCCCACGGCGCCGATCGCCGGAGTGGGCAGAATGGCCTGGCCTTCGGTCTCGTTGTAAAGGCTGACGTTGCCCGACACGACGGGGAAATCGAGCGCGATGCAAGCCGCCGCCATGCCTTTGATGGCATTGGCGAATTGCCCCATGATTTCGGGTTTTTCAGGATTGCCGAAGTTCATGTTGTCGGTGATCGCCAAAGGCAGCGCGCCGACTGCGGTGATGTTGCGCCAGGCTTCGACCACGGCCTGCATGCCACCCAATTCCGCGTCGGCCTGGCAATAGCGCGGCGTACAATCGGCGGTCATCGCCAGGGCGCGCTTATAGCCGTCGATCTTGACCACCGCCGCATCGGCGCCGCCGGGACGTTGCACGGTCTGGCCGCCCACGGTGCTGTCGTATTGATCCCACACAAAGGCGCGCGAGCACAAATCGGGACAAGCGATCAGCGTTTGCAGGGCTTCCAGGGTGGAAACCGGCGCCGTCACGCTGCCGGCGGGGATCTCGGGCTGCTTTGGCGTTTCGGCGGTGGGGCGATGATACAAAGGTGCAGCATCGGCCAGCGGCGCCAATTCGATGTCGGCTTCAAGCACGCCCTTGTGGCGGATCACG
>JAJZHU010000372.1 GCA_021798375.1 Pseudomonadota bacterium
GCAGGCGGTGATGATGGAAGGGGCGCAAAAACTCGCGCACGAAATCGATGCGCGCGAGGGGCTGTCGGGTATCCTGGCCATTGGCGGCTCGATGGGCACCACCTTGGCGACATCGGTGATGCGCTCTTTTCCTTATGGATTGCCCAAGGTGATGATTTCCACCATGGCTTCGGGTTTCACCACGCCGTTTGTCGGTACGCGCGATATCGTGATGGTTAACGCGGTTTGCGACATCGCCGGGCTTAATACCATCACCCGCGATGTGTATCGCAACGGCGCGCTGGCGGTGGCGGGAATGGCCAAGGGTTATCGTCGTCCCGAAAAATCGGCGCGCCCGTTGGTGTTGATGGGAACTTTGGGCACCACCGAGCGTTGCAGCGTGATGGTGCGCTCGGCGCTGGAGCGTGAAGGCATCGAGGTGATGGTGTTCCACACCACCGGCAGCGGCGGCCAAACGCTCGATCAGATCGTGCGCGAACGCGATGTGACGGCGGTGATCGAGCTTTCGCTGGTCGAGATGATGGATTTTCTGCACGGTGGCCTGTGCAGTGGCGGGCCGGATCGTGCGCGCGCCGAATTGCAAAAGGGCGTGCCCACCATTTTTGTGCCGGGCAATTGCGATTTCGTGATCGCCGGGCCGATCGAGGATGCCCATGCGCGGTTCCCCGGCAAACGTTATCACATCCACAACGCGGCGCTCACCGCGGTGCGCACCGAGGCGGTGGAATTGGGCCATCTGGCAAAGCATCTGGGCGAATTGATCGGCGAAGCCAAGGGGCCGGTGAGCATCTATGTGCCACTGCAGGGCTTTTCCAGCCACGACAGCCCCGAAGGTCATCTGCATGATCTTTCGATGCCGCCGGTATTTGTTAAACAGATCACTGCCGCCGTCGCCGGCCGGGTGCCGGTTCATACGCTCGATGTGCATGTCAATACCCAAGCCTTTGCCGATGCCCTGGTGCAGCAGGTGCTGACCTACATTCACAAGGAGGCATAATTGCCCGAAGATCTATCCGACCGCACAACGTCCCTGGCGCAACGCATCGCCGGGGCCGAAGGCTTTATTTTCGACATGGACGGCACTTTGGTGGTGGGCAACGCCGCCAGCGAGGGCCATGTAGCACTGCCTGGCGCGGTGGAATTGCTGGAAAAACTGCGCCGTTCCGGCGTGCCGTATCGTGTGTTTACCAATGGTACCGCCAAGCCGCCGGCGGTTTATGCCGCCAGCCTGCGTCACGCCGGATTGGCGGTGGAAGACGCGCAAATGATGACGCCTTCTTCCTCGGCGGCGGCCTGGTTTGTCGCCCAGGGAATCAAGCGGGTTCGGGTGCTGGGGCTGGAAGGCGTGCAGCAGCCATTGCGCGCAGCCGGATTGGAGGTGGTCGGGCCTTATGAAAAAGCGACGCTGATAGAGGCCGTCTTTACCGGCTGGTTCCGCGAATTCACCTTCCCGGATCTGGAAGTTGCGTGCCGGGATGTGTGGAATGGCGCCGAGGTCACCACCGCTTCCAATGTTCCGTTTTTTGCCGCCAACGGCGGGCGGGCCATTGGCGCCAGTTTCGCCATCAACGCGATGATCGCCGCCATGACCAAAAAACGCGCCAAAGTTTTGGGCAAACCGGCACGCGCGGCCTTTGAATGCGCGCTGTTGCAGATGGGGCTGCCGCGCAAGGCCGCTTCGCGGGTGGTGGTGGTGGGCGATGATCCGGCGTTGGAAATGCGCATGGCGCGCAGTGCGGGGGCGATTGGGATCGGCGTGACCACGGGGTTGGCGACGGCTGAAATTATGGGTAATTGTATCCCAGCCGAACGACCGGATGCCGTGTTGGCCGGACTGGTGCCGCTGTTGAAATTATGGGGATAAGATGTTCATCAACCGACGACAGGTCACCATCGAATGGGGTGATTGCGACCCCGCCGGGATTGTCTATTATCCCCAATATTTCTCGATGTTTAATAACAGCACCGTCCATCTATTTCAGGCCGCGCTGGGTATCAAAAAACGTGAAATGCTGCTTCGCTACGGCATATTGGGCATCGCCGTAACGGACACCCGCGCCAATTTCCGCATCCCCAGCCGCTTTGGGGATGTGGTGACGATTGAATCCAGTATCACCAAATTTAACCGCAGCAGCTTCGACGTTACGCATCAATTGCTGCGCGACGATGGTGCTTTGGCGATCAAGGCGACTGAAACCCGTGTGTGGGTGGTTGCCGATCCGCATGACTACGACCGCATTAAGGCTCAGGCGATTCCTGCCGATGTGATCGAAGCCCTCTCCATTCCCAATCCGCATATATTGAAAGTAGCCGAGTCATGAGCAACCGCAAGCTAATCATCACCGTGGCGCCTACAGGCGGCATGGCCTCGAAATCGCAAAGCCCCCACTTGCCGACGCAACCCGAGGAAATCGCTGAATCGGTGTATCGTTCCTTTAAGGAAGGCGCTTCGGTGGCGGCGCTGCACGCCAGGCGTCCCGACGATCAGGCCACCTGCAATGCCGATATCTATCGTCGCATCAACAAGCTGATCGGCGATCGCTGCGATATCATCAT
>JAJZHU010000060.1 GCA_021798375.1 Pseudomonadota bacterium
TCACGGGAACGAACGCGCCGCTTTTGAAGGCTTGTGCTGCGAAGGGTTTCACTTCGGAGTTGATCAAGGACATATTTTGCTCCTGCAATTGGTCGCAATGGATTGGTTTTAACGGGTGTCTTTTAGCCAAAGTCCCGCCATTAAGGAAATTGATTTTATTCGTTCATATGATCGAATTAATCGATTTGCCCTTTGGCGGCAGGTTTGGGGACCGGCACCGGCGTGCCGCCCAGGGCCACATAAAGTCGCGCGGTGTCCAGCAGCCGTTGGGCGGTGGCGCGCGAAAGTCCGAGTTGGGCCTGGGCGGCGCGGCGTTCGGCGTCGATGACATCCAGAATGCCGGAATTGCCCGCGCTGTAGCTGCGGCGGGCCAAATCGCGGGCATCGAGCGAGATTTGCGCGGCGGCGTTTTGGTCGCGCAATTGGTCGGCGTCATGCGACAGCGCCTGCAATTGGTCGGCAACCTGGCCGAACGAAATCAGGATGGTTTGCCGATAGCTGGCGAGCGATGCCTGATAGCCGTCGAGGGTGGCGCGGCGCTTGGCGCTGAGTTGGCCGCCGTCGTATAAAGGCTGGGTCAGGTTGGCGGCGATGCTCCAGGCGGCGGCGGAGGCATTGAACAGATTGCCCGGCATCAGTGCTTCTTGCAGCAGCGTTCCGGTCAGGTCGATTTGGGGATAAAGATTGGCGGTGGCGACACCGATGGCGGCGCTGGCCATGTGCAGTTCGGCTTCGGCGGCGCGGATGTCGGGGCGGCGGTGCAACAGTTCCGACGGCAGGCCGGCGGTGATTTGGGCGGGCAGGGTGAAGTCGGTCAGATTGAAATCGGGCACCACCCAATCCGCCGGCGCTTTGCCAACCAGGATCGCCAGGGCGTGGCGCGCCGCGCTTTCCTGCTGTTGCAGTTCCGGCAACAAGGTCTGGTCGCTGGCCATCTGGCTTTGGGCGGAGAGCAATTGCGTGCGGGTGGCGGTGCCGGCATCGAGAGATGTCTGCACCAGGGCGATATTGTGCCGGTCGTCGGCGACGATATTTTGCAACACCGCGATTTGGGCGCGGGCCGAGGCGATGGCCAGCGCCTCGGCGGCGACGCTGCCGGTCAACGACAACATGGCGGCATCGAGTTGGTAACCCTGATAGGCTTTGTATGCTTTGGTTTCTTCCACCTTGCGGCGGTTGGCGCCGAACAGGTCGAGCGGCATGGTAAGGCTGGGGCCGACCGAATAATAGGTGAAGGCCGGCACGTTGATGTTTGCCGGGCCGAACAGGGCGACGCCATATTTCTGACGGCCCGCGGTGGCGTCCAACGACAATTGCGGCAGCAGTGCGCCTTCGGCGGCGTTGACCTCTTCGCGGGCCTGGGCCACGCGGGCCGTGGCGGCTTTGATGTTCTGGTTGCCGGCATTCGCCAGCGCCATCACGTCGTCGAGTTTCCTTGAATGAAACTGGGTCCACCAATCGGCCTCGGTTTGCGCGCCCGCGGGTCCGATGCTGATGTGCTGATCGGCGGGCGGCGGCGCTTCGCCGGGCGCTGCATAGCCGGGCGCAGTATGAACGGATGGCGGGGTGAAATTCGGCCCCAGGGTGCAGGCAGCCAATGTGCAGGCACCCAGGGCGAGGATCCAAGGCAGGCCATAAATCGCGCGGTTCATTCAAGCACCATCGAATGGGGGTCGGGCGTGATTGGCTTTGCCCTTTTGATAAAAATCAGACACGGGACGCTAAGCATGGTTATCATCATCATTAGATGAAAATCGTCGAGATAGCCGATCATTGCGCTCTGGTTGGTGATGACGCCATTGAGCGCGAGCAGGCCCGCGGTGCTGCCAAGGTTGAAATGATCGGCGGCGAGCGCGGGATTATTGGTCATATTGTAGGGTGTGATGTGTCCGGCCATGGCGGCGTGAAGCCGTTGGGTGTTTTGCACCAGCAAAAACATCATGACGGAAATGCCGATCGAGGCGCCGATATTGCGGATCAGATTGAAAAACGCCGTGCCTTCGTTGCGCAGATGGCCAGGCAGGGTGCTGAAGGCCACGGTTGAAAGCGGAACATAGACCAAACCTATGCCAAGCCCTTGCGTCACGCCGGAAATGACGACGGGCCAGTATCCCATCAGGAGCGAAAAATGGGACATTTGCCACAGTGAAGAAGTGATCAAACTTAGCCCGATCACCATGATGATGCGTGCATCGAAGCGCGATATCATGCGTCCGACGATGATCATGCTGACCATCGTGCCCATACCGCGCGGAGCGGTGACCAGGCCGGTCAATAGCACCGGATATTGCAACTGGTTTTGCAACATTGGCGGCAGCACGGCGAGAGTGGAAAAAATGACCATGCCGACCATGAACATGAACACGCTCGCGGTGGCGAAATTGCGGTCCTTGAACAAGGCGGCATCCAGGAATGGACGGCGCGATGAAAACATATGCACGAGAAAAAGATAGAAGCCCAATATCGAGATTGCCGTCTCGGTGATGATTTCAGGGGATGAAAACCAGTCCTTCAATTGGCCGCGATCGAGCATGAGTTGTAGTGCTGCAATGCCCACGCTCAGCGAGATGAAACCGAAGAAATCGAAGCGTGAGGATTTTGCGTTGCGGCTTTCGGGCAGGGTCGCCAGCATGCCGAGAAAGCATAGAATGCCGATCGGCAAATTGATGTAGAACACCCAGCGCCAACTGTAATTCTGGGTCAGCCAGCCGCCCAGCGCCGGGCCCAGGATGGGGCCGACCATCACCCCCATCCCCCACACCGCCATCGCTTTGCCGAAATCCTTGGGCGCGTTGATGTCGAACATGACAGCTTGCGACAGCGGCACCAAAGCGGCGCCCCCGATGCCCTGCAAAGTGCGGAATAGCACGATTTGGCTGATCGAGGTTGAAACACCGCATAAAGCCGAAGCGGTGGTGAATAACAGGACGGAGATCAGGAATACCTTGCGGCGGCCGAACTCGCTCGCCAACCATCCGGTCAGCGGAATCATGATGGCGGCTGCCACGATGTAGGACGTGAGCACCCAGCCCATTTGATCCTGGGTGGCGGCAAGCGAGCCTTGCATGTGTGGCAACGCGACGTTGGCGACGGTACTGTCGAGCGTCTGCATCACCGTGGCCGCCATCACCGAGACGGTGATCAGCCAGCGATTGGGTGGTGGGACGAACGCGGCACCGGCGTTGAGGGAGCCTGCCATCGGCTATTTCCAGAAACGCAGCGAGCGATGGTGATTTGTGTCCACCTCGGCCACCACGCTCATGCCGGCGGCCAGCGGCAGAGACGCCTGGTTGGCGTCGATCGACAGCCGGAGCGGCAGGCGCTGCACCACTTTGACCCAATTGCCGGAGGAATTTTCCGGCGGCAGCAGCGAAAAGCTGGAGCCCGTGCCCGGGCTGGAGCTTTGAACGGTGCCGGTCCAGGTGGTGTCTGGGTAGGCATCGACCGAGAGGGTCGCTTTTTGGCCGGGGCGGATATAGGTCAGGTCGGTTTCTTTGAAATTGGCCTCAACCCAGATGTCTTTTTGTGACACCAGCGCGAACAGCGGGGTGGCCAGATTGATATAATCTCCCGCTTGCAAAAGCTCGACTTTGGTGACGATGCCGTCGATCGGGGCATGGATCACGGTGTAGGACAGGTTCAGCCTGGCGCGGTCGAGCGTCGCTTGGGCGGCGCGTACTTCGGCGCGGCTTTCGGCGGGGGCGGCGGCATTGCCGCCCAGATTGGCCAGTGCGATGGCGGTTTGTTGTTGGGCTGCCATCAGCGCCTGGCGGGCGGAATCGAGCTCGTGCTGGGCGGCGTCGAGCTGCGCGCGTGAGGCGATGCCGGCGTTGGCTATTTTTCTTTCGCGATCAAAGTCTTTCTGGCGATAGGCCAGGGTTTCCCTGGCGGCGACTTCATTATCGAGAAATTCGTGGTAGGTTGCTTGCAGTGTCTGGATTTTGATGCGGGCGGAGTCGAGCTTTGCCTGGGCGTCGTTGACGGCGATTTGGAACAGGCGCGGATCGATGTTGAGCAGTATGTCTCCGGCGTGAACCATCTGGTTGTCGTGGACACGAACCGCGGTTACGCGGCCCGATATGTTGGCGCTGATTTGAACCCGCGCCGCCTGGACATAGGCGTCGTCGGTTGAAACGTAACGTCCGGTGTAGAAATAAAATATCATGCCGGCGATCACGGCCAATGCGGGGACGCCGATCAGCAAAAATGGCCGCAGCCGCTCCATACGGGTTGGGGGCGGTGTAACGATTTCATCGGTCGCAAGAGCCATGAGAGAAGGTCCAGAAGCCAGTGCCGGAGGGCGGTGAACGATAAACGGGGGAACGAAAAGCGGGATTGGGGCGGAATGGTCGATGCGTCAATATAGGGCTTCGTCGATCTTGCTATAATACTATATAATGTGAATACATTATGTGGCGATGATAAACAATGGACAGCACCGAATTCGCCGAACTGAATGCGTTTGTCGAAGTGGCCGAGCGCCATAATTTCGCGCGCTCGGCGGCTTTTCTGGGCATTGCGCCATCGACCATCAGCCAGATGATCCGCTCGCTTGAACAGCGGCTTGGCGTGCGGTTGTTCAATCGCACCACCCGCAGCGTGGCGTTGACCGATGCAGGAGAAAGATTGCTGGGGCGTATCCGCCCGGCGATCATGGAGTTGGGGTCGGCGGTCGATGGGGTGAATGAATTTCGCGACACGCCCACTGGCACGTTGCGTCTGAATGTTTCGGGTGGGGCGGCGCAGGTTGTGTTGGCGCCGGTGATCAAGTCGTTTCTGGCGGCCTATCCGTCGATCGTGTTGGATATCTTGGTGGATGATGGCCATGGCGACATGACCAGCGGGCGTTTCGACGCCGGTATCCGGGTGGGGCGGCGGGTGGCCAAGGATATGCAGATCGTGCGGGTCAGCGAGGCTTCCAGTATGATCGCGGTGGCGGCGCCGGGCTATCTGGAGGGCCGTCCGCCCATTGAGGTGCCGCAGGACCTGCAGGATCATAATTGCATCCGCATGCGCAGCAATGGCCAGATGATCGCGTGGGAATTTGCCAAGGACGAGCAGAAAATCGAACTGGCCGCGAGTGGATCGTTGGTTTTGGATAGCATGCATTGGGTGTTGCAGGCCGCGTTGGATGGTATCGGCGTGGGCTATATGTTGGAATCCTATGCGGCATCATATATCGCGCGCGGGGCGTTGGTGCCGCTGTTGAAAGACTGGTTGAACGAACAACACATTTATTATCTTTATTATTCTGGTCGGCAGCAATTGCCCGTGCCATTGAAGGTATTCATCGCTTTTTTGCGGCAACACAGAACGCGCGGCGGGGGCGAGAGAAAGCAAGGAGATACTTGATTTTAATCATTCGGATTCTCGTGTTCCGAGAGCATGATCGGCGGTGCTGAACAGATTTGGGGGCGGTTATGACTCAGACGCGCTATGTTCGTTGGTTCAACGAACTCCGGCTTGTGGACGTTCCCCTGGTGGGCGGCAAGAATGCCTCGTTGGGCGAGCTTTATGCCGCTTGCGCGGCCGAGGGTGTGCGGGTTCCCAACGGGTTTGCATTGGTCGCCGCGGCCTACCGCGAAGCGCTGGCGGGTGCCGGGGCCGAAGCCAAACTCCGCGCGCTGCTTGACGGGCTCGATCTGACCAATATGGCCGTGTTGAGCGAGCGGGCCGCCGCCGCCCGCAAGATCGTTTATGAGGCTACCGGTGGGCAGGAATTGCGCCGTCAGATCATCGATGCCTACGGCAAGTTACAGGCCGAAAATGGGGTGGGTTGCGCCGTTGCGGTGCGCAGCTCGGCCACCGCCGAGGATCTGCCCAATGCGAGTTTTGCCGGGCAGCATGAATCATATCTCAATATTCGTGGTGATGATGGGGTGGTTGAGGCTTGCCGCCGTTGCTTTGCGTCGTTGTTTACCGACCGCGCCATCGTTTATCGCGTTAACAACGGGTTCGATCATTTCAAGGTCGCGCTGTCGGTGGGGGTGATGCGGATGATCCGCTCCGATTTGGGGGCGAGCGGTGTGATGTTCACGTTGGATACGGAATCCGGCTATCGCGATGCGGTGTTCATCACCGGCGTTTATGGGCTGGGCGAGACCATCGTGCAGGGGCAATCGGACCCGGATGAATTTTATGTGCATAAGCCCACCTTCAAGAAGGGTTATCGCGCCGTGCTGAGCCGGAGGCTGGGCAAAAAACAGATGCGGATGGTTTATGCCGATGTTCGCACCGGGGAAACCACGCACGAATTTCCGGTGAGCGCCGAGGATGCAGGCCGCTATTGCGTGAATGATGCGGAAGTTTTGAAGCTGGCGGAATATGCCATCGATGTGGAAGACCATTATTCGAAATTGGCCGGGCAGACGCGGCCGATGGATATCGAATGGGCCAAGGACGGCGACGACGGCTTGCTTTATATCGTGCAGGCGCGGCCGGAGACGGTTGTTTCGCAGCGTGCGATCGATTCCTTTACCACTTTTGGCCTGACCGGCACGGGGCCGATCCTGGCCACCGGGCGCGCGGTGGGGGAGAGAATTGTGACGGGCAAGGTACGGGTGATCGCCAATGTGCATGAATTGGGGTCGTTCCACCCGGGCGAGGTGCTGGTGGCCGATACCACCAGCCCGGATTGGGAGCCGGTGATGAAAACCGCGGCGGCGATCGTGACCAATCGCGGCGGGCGCACTTGTCATGCCGCCATCATCGCGCGCGAGCTTGGCATTGCCGCCGTGGTGGGCGCCGCCGATGTGACGCAAAATCTGAAAACCGGCACGCTGGTCACGGTTTCCTGCGCCGAGGGCGATGTGGGGCACGTGTATGAGGGGGCCGTCGCATTTGAAACCCATCAGGTGCCGCTCGCTGGGTTCGAGCATCCCAAAACCGCGGTGATGGTCAATCTTGGCAATCCCGACATCGCCTTTCGCAGTTCGATGCTGCCCAACGACGGGGTGGGGTTGGCGCGCATGGAGTTTATCATTGGCGAGCACATCGGCGTGCATCCGATGGCGCTGGCGCAGCCGGAGAAAGTGACCGACCCCGCGGCGCGTGCCGCCATTGCCAAACTGGTGGCGGGTTACGCGCATCCCGCTGATTTCTTTATTGAACGGTTGGCCGAAGGGGTGGGCACCATCGCGGCGGCGTTTTATCCCAAACAGGTGATCGTGCGGCTGTCGGATTTCAAAACCAACGAATATGCCAGCCTGCTGGGCGGTGGCGGGTTCGAGCCGAAGGAAGCCAACCCGATGCTGGGGTTCCGGGGGGCGTCGCGTTATGCCCACCCGGCTTACGCCGCCGGATTTGCATTGGAATGCGCGGCGTTGCGCCGGGTGCGCGAGGAGATGGGGCTGGTCAATTTGTGCATCATGGTGCCGTTCTGCCGCCGCGTGGATGAGGGCAAGCGGGTGATCGAGACGATGGCGGCGCATGGGTTGAAAAGTGGCGACAACGGGCTTGAGATTTATGTGATGTGCGAGATTCCCAACAATGTGATCCAGATCGATGCTTTTTCCGCTTTGTTCGATGGTTTTTCGATTGGCTCCAACGATCTGACCCAATTGACGCTGGGGGTGGATCGGGATTCCGAGATCGTGGCGTTCGATTTCGATGAGGCGGATCCGGGGATGTTGGAAATGTTCCGCCTGGCCATCACCGGGGCGAAACGCAACGGGCGGCATGTTGGCATTTGCGGCGAGGCGCCGGCGAATAATCCGGAAATCGCGAAGTTTCTTGCCGGACTTGGGATAGATTCGATCAGTGTTAATCCCGGGAGCCTGTTGCGCACGATGCAGCTGTTGCGTGAGGCGGAGGCGAAGGGGTAGAAAATTCTTCATGTCTCGGGAGATTTTAAATGGAATGCCGTGCGGCGGTGAACGAGATCCTTGAGGAATTCGCTTGCGATCGCACGCGCCTGTTGGATATTGCGCTGGCGGTGCAACGGCGTTTTGGTTTCATCAGCAACGAGGCGGTTGGCTTGCTTGCGGTGGGCTTGGGCATTCATGCCGTCGAGATCGAGGATATGGTTTCGTTTTATGCTTTTCTCGATCGGGTGCCGCGCGGGCGGGTGCGGATCCGCCTTTCCAAAACACCAATTTCTTTTATCAAGGGTGCGCGCGACGTGGCGCGGGCGTTTGAGCAGGCGTTGGGGATCGCAATGGGCGAGACCTCGGCCGATGGAGAATTTACGCTGGAATGGACCAGCGATATCGGGATGGGCGATCAGGAACCGGCGGCGTTGGTCGATCGGACGGTGCTGGGCTGTTTGTTGCCTGAGGACGTGCCGGCGATCGTGAGTGCCTTGCGTCAGGGTGGCGAGATTTCCAGGGCGGGGGTGCGGTCGAGTTTAGTGCATGCGGGGCCGTTGCTGTTGGGGGAACGCGAACGCGCGGCCGGGACGCGGGCGGCGTTGGCGCAGTCGCCCGATCAGGTGATTGAGAAAATCACCAGTTCCAAACTGCGTGGACGTGGCGGCGCCGGATTTCCGACGGGAATGAAATGGCGGCTGACGCGCAAGGCGGCGGGCGCGGCGCATTATGTGGTGTGCAATGCCGACGAGGGTGAGCCTGGCACGTTCAAGGATCGTCTGCTGCTGGCGGAATTTTCCGATTTGGTGTTCGATGGCATGACAGTGGCGGGATTCGCGCTGGGGGCGCGGCAGGGGATTTTATATCTGCGCGGTGAATATGCGTATTTGTGGGATGGGTTGCAGGAAACGCTGGACGCGCGCCGCGGTTTGGGGTTGTTGGGGAATGATATTTGTGGCCGGGTGGGGTTCGATTTTGATATTCGGATCCAGCTTGGCGCGGGTGCTTATATTTGTGGCGAGGAATCCGCGTTGTTGGAATCGCTTGAGGGCAAACGTGGGGTGCCGCGCGATCGGCCGCCGTTTCCGACCGAGCGGGGATATTTGGGGCAGCCGACGGTGATCGATAATGTCGAGACGTTTGCCTGTGCGGCGCGCATCGTTGAACGGGGGGCTGCGTGGTTTTCCGGCTTTGGCACTGGCGAATCCACCGGCACGAAATTGATGAGCGTTTCGGGCGATTGCGCGCGGCCGGGCGTTTACGAATTGCCGTTTGGAGTTACTGTCAACGAGTTGCTTGATCTGGCCGGGGCGGCGGGGGCAGCTTATGTGCAGGTCAGCGGTCCTTCGGGACAATCGGTGGCGCCGAAGGATTTTGGCAGGCGGATTGCCTATGAAGATTTATCGACCGGCGGATCGATGATGATTTTCGGGCCGGAACGTGACGTGCTTGATATTTCCATGCAATTTACCGAATTTTTTGTGTCGGAATCTTGTGGTTGGTGCGTGCCGTGCCGCGTCGGCACCAGTTTGTTGAAGCAGGGTATGCAGAAAATCGTTGCTGGCCGGGCAACATTGGCCGACGTGGCGAATCTGGAAAACCTGGCCGGCACAGTTGTAAGGATGAGCCGTTGCGGATTGGGGCAATCGGCGCCGAATCCGATTTTGACGACGATGCGCAATTTCCCCCATTTGTATGAGGCGCGGTTGAGGACGGATGAATTCACGCCGCGTATGATATTGCAAGACGCGCTGCGCGAGGCGGTGGCGGTGCAGGGTCGCGATCCGGTTGCGGAGGATCTTTCGCATGGTCAAGGATAGTTTCCGATTGACCGTTGACGGTGTTGAGATCGAGGCGATGCCTGGGCAATCGGTGATCGAGGCGTGCGATGCGGCGGGGATTTATATTCCGCGCCTCTGCCATCATCCGGATCTTGCGCCAGCGGGGCATTGCCGGGTTTGCACATGTATTATCAATGGCCGCAATGCGTCTGCTTGTGTTACGCCGGCGGCGCACGGCATGGTGATCGAGAACAACACGCCGCAGCTTACCAAGGATAGGCGCGGCATCATTGAAATGCTGTTCGTCGAGGGCAATCATCCGTGTCCTTATTGTGTGGCGAGCGGGGATTGCGAATTGCAGGCTTTGGGTTATCGGTTGGGGTTGGTGGCGCCCATACAGCCATATCAATGGCCTGGGCGAAAAATCGACGCCACGCACCCGGATATTTATCTGGATTATGATCGCTGTATTTTATGCTCGCGCTGTATTCGTGCTTCAAAGATGGAAGACGGCAAGACTGTGTTTGGTTTTGAAGGCCGCGGCATCGTCATGCGATTGAATCTCGATGCCGCGGGAGGCTTGGGCGAAACCGAGATGGCTGCCATCGATAAGGCTGCCAGGATCTGTCCGGTGGCGTGCATCGTGATCAAGCGTGGTGCCTATAGTGTTCCCGATGGCGGCCGCCGTTTTGATATCACGCCGATCGGCAGCGACATCGAGGCGAAGCGTAAGGAGAGCAAGCCATGACCAAGCCCAGGTTGGCGACATGCTCTTTGACCGGATGTTTCGGCTGCCATATGTCGTTGCTTGATATTGACGAGCGGATTTTGGAGTTGATCGATCTGGTCGATCTCGATGTCTCGCCTTTGGATGACAAAAAGAAATTCGATGGGCCGGTGGATATCGGATTGGTTGAAGGTGGTTGCTCGAACGAATATAATGTGCGGGTGCTGCGGGAGTTTCGCCTGCATTGCAGGA
>JAJZHU010000373.1 GCA_021798375.1 Pseudomonadota bacterium
TCTAACCGCCGACACGCTGGCGGCGTTGCGCAGCCTGAAAGCGGGCGGACAGAAAATTCTTTCGGTGTTGAATGTGGCCGAAAGCACCATGGCGCGCGAAAGCGATGTGTTTTTGCAAACGGTGGCGGGTCCGGAAATCGGCGTCGCCAGCACCAAGGCTTTTACCGCACAACTCGCCGTGCTGGCGTGCATGGCGATTGCCGCCGGCCGCGCGCGGGGCGCCATCGATGCCGTGCGCGAAGCCTCGCTGGTGGCCGCATTGCTGGAAATCCCTGGCCGCGCCGGCGAAGTTTTGGCGCAAGACAGCGCCATCCAACGTATTGCGCAGAAGATCAGCGAAGCCCGCGACGTGTTGTATCTCGGGCGCGGCAATTGTTACCCCATCGCGCTGGAAGGTGCGTTGAAGTTGAAGGAAATCACCTATATCCACGCCGAAGGCTATGCGGCGGGCGAAATGAAACACGGGCCGATCGCATTGATCGATCGATCGGTGCCGATTGTCGCCATCGCACCCTCCGGGCCGTTGTTTGAAAAAACCGCCAGCAACCTGCAAGAAGCGGCGGCACGCGGCGGCCAGATCATCCTGTTCACCGATGCCGAGGCCGCGCCGAAATTGGCCGGCATCGCCACCGAAACGGTGATCTTGCCGCGTGTCGCGCCGATCTGGGCACCGATTCTGTATGCGATTCCGGTGCAATTATTGGCGTATTATGTGGCGGTTGAAAAAGGCACGGATGTGGATCAGCCGCGCAATTTGGCCAAGTCTGTGACAGTGGAGTGAGGGGAGTTTTTAGTTTATATCTAGAAATAATATAAATAAAATCAATAAGCTATAAGATGAAGGCAGCCTTCTTTTTGTGAACAAAAAGAAGCAAAAAACTTTATTTAATTATACCAAGCCGCGTAAAGATTGACTCTCTCTCCGTCGTCGTTGCGAGCGTAGCGAAGCAATCCATCTTGTTCTGGTCCGGTCAGCCGCTGGGAGAAGAAGATGGATTGCTTCGCAAGGGCTCGCAATGACGTTGATGGGTTGGTCTTTAGGGATGACAGGATAATGGTGAAAATTTATTTTTGATCTAAAATTAATAAAAGTTTTTTGCTTCTTTTTTTCAAAAAAGAAGTTTCTTCCATCGCCTTGACTAATTTATGTTGTTGCTGAACCATCCCCTAAATAATCTTCCTCAAAATAACCCCATCCGATCCATCGCTGTAATACCGCTTCCGCAGTCCCACCCGTTCATAGCCCGCGTTTTTATACAAATCGAACGCCGCGTAATTATAGGTGGATACTTCCAAAAACATCGACGTCGCCCCCCATGCCGAGGCGATTTTTTCGGCGCCTGCCAGCAGCTTGCGGGCGGCGCCCTGGCGGCGGGCGGCAGGGGCGACGCAGATGGTCAATATTTCGGCCTCGTCGGCGGCGACGCGGGTGAGCACGAAGCCTTGGTCTTCGGCGATCAGGCCGAACATGCCGGGCAGGTCGAGTTGGGTGGCGAATACTTCGGCGTCCCAGGCGTCGTCGGCGGAAAATGCCAGGGCGTGGATTTGCTCCAGCCATGCGGCGTGGGCCGTGGTGGCGCGGAGCAGAACGCTGCTCATGGTTCAGGCTTCGCTGGGGGCGGGGCGCAGACCGCCCGCGGGCAGTTTGGCTTCCGGTGGATCGATGTAAAATGGCGCGATCGTACGGGGCGGCAGGTGGCCTTGGGCGCGCAGCAGGGCCGCTGCGGCGATGCCCAGCAGATCGGGTTGCCTGGCGTCGGTCAACATCACATCGAACCCTTGCGCCAACAGCCGTGCTGCGACTTCGATGGCGGCGTCACCGGCCACCGCGACGGGGCCATCGGGGCGCGGCAGAGAGGCCAGCGCGCAGGACACGGCGCCATGGTCGGTTTCCAAAAACGCATGGTCGCGGCGGCTGTCGATCGCGGCCCACAGGCTGCGGCCTTGTAGATCGGGGATGGACTGGCGCAACGCCTCGCCCACACTGACCGGGATCAGTGGTTTGCCCGCGGCCATGGCCCAGCCCTCGGCCAGGGCCATACCGGCGCGAATGCCGGTGAAACTGCCGGGGCCGACGGTGACCGTGACCGCGTCGATGTTGTGCGGGTTCAATGCCGCCAGCATTTCGGCCAGCATGAGCGGGATGCGTGCGGCCATGCCCATGCGTTCGGAACTGCTGCGCTGAACCAGCATCCGGCCATCTTCCACCACGGCAAGCTGCGCGCGCGCCAGGGCGGCATCGATCACCAGCAGTCGTGAGATCATAGCAATTGGCAGGCCTCGTTGAATTCCAGGCGTGGCGCGCGCGGCTTTAGTTGCGCGGGGTCGCCGTAACCGAGGTTGATCAGGAAATTCGAGCGATAGCCCGAGGCGGCGAAGAATTCGCGATCGACCACGTCGTTGTCGAAGCCGGACATCGGTCCGCAATCCAGCCCCAAAAGCCTGGCCGCCAGGATCAGATAGGCGCCTTGCAGCACGGTGTTGCGGTTGGCGGTGGCGGTGGCCAATTGCAAATTGCCGGCAAACCACGAACGCGCATCGGTGTGC
>JAJZHU010000061.1 GCA_021798375.1 Pseudomonadota bacterium
CGATTTGAAGACAAGGGACGGTTGACCAAATTGCTGCGCGACGTGCCGACAAACTTGATTATAGCCGACGATGTGGCGCTGCTGGGGGCCGCCGAAGGAATTTAAGATTCTCCGGACGGCCTGCGCAGTTTCCGCGGCTACGCCATGCCGCCGTTTAACGTTACAATGCCATGTTGTTAGGGCGGATTCCAATTTCGGGTCGTTTTGAATGAAACGCTGGGGATGTGTGGTTCCATCCACCAAACAGGCATGGTTTTGCCAATCAAAGAGAATTTCCATAATATTTTCAGCGGCATCGCTTTTTCGATTGCAAGCGCGGGCATTGGTCCGACGGCAACGAACTGCTTCTCGTCAATATCGATTCCGGCCTCATCATCGAGGTCTACTACATCCCCTCACCAGCCCGCGGCCGGGTGGCCGCCGCGCCCCGCTTTCTTCCTCTCCGAATAATGTTTCTACCCTTCCTTATATTTCTCAATCACCAACGCCCGCCGGATCTTCTGGGTGGGCGTCAGCAACCCGTTTTCAATCGTAAACGCCTCCACCATCTTATGCCGCCGGATGCGTTCCACGCTGCTCAATCGTTCATTGGCGCGTTTCACCGCCAGATCGATTTCCCGTTCGCCCATGTCCTGCGCGGGCACGATCAGGGCCGAAAGATTGGCGGCTCCCTCCCCCATCACCACGGCTTGTAAAATCTCCGGCTCGGCCATCAGCACGCCCTCGACATGGGCGGGCGACACGTTTTCACCGCCCGACAACACGATGACATCCTTTTTGCGATCGGTAATGCGCAATTGGCCGTCGGGGTCGATCACACCGACGTCACCGGTATACAGCCAGCCGTCTTTCAAAGCGGCGGCGGTCGCTTCGGGGCGGTTCCAATAGCCTTGCATCACCAGATCGCCGCGCACCAGAATCTCACCATCGGGAGCAATCCGCACATCCACCCCCAACAAGGGCGGGCCAACGGTTTCGGCGCGAATATGTGGCGGAACATGCACCGAGATGACAGGGCCGGCCTCGGTTTGGCCATAGCCTTGCAGCAAGGTGAAACCCACCGCCAGATAAAATCGCCCCAATTCGGGCGGCAGACGTGCGCCGCCAGACACCAAAATACGCAGCCGCCCGCCAAAGCGGGCACGAATCTTTTGCAACACCAACCGATCCATCACGGGGTGCAACAAGCGATCCGTCACGGTTGCCTGGCCATCCAGCCGGCGCAACGAAGATTCGATGGCATAACGAAACAGCCTTTGTTGCACAGCACCGCCGCGGGCCACCTGGCCCAGAATCCGCGCCCTTATCACCTCCAGGATGCGTGGCACCACGGTCATCACGGTGGGGCGCAGCGTTTGCATATTTTCGGCCAGGTGTTCGATGCCGGTGCTATACGCGATCTCTATCCCCACGGCGGGAAACAGGAACTGCCCCACCGTGTGCTCGAAACTATGCGAGGCGGGCAAAAACGACAGATACAACTCGTCTTTCAGATTAAGCGCGGTGATCACATCGGCCACACCGGCGATGTTCGACAGGATCGATTTGTGCGGCAACATCACCCCGCGCGCGGGGCCGGAAGTGCCCGAGGTGTAAATCAAACAGGCCAATCGATCCGCGGGGATCAACGCCGCCACGGCGATGATGTCATCGGGCGGGCGACTATCGTCGAACGCGGGGACAAGGGCGATTTCATCCGCGCCGGGATTATTCAGCACGATCATCTGCTCGATCGGTGCGGCTTGCATCGCGGCCTCGCGCAGGCGACCGGCCAACCCCGGATTAGAGGCAATGGCAATCACCGCCCCCGAGTCGCGCAAAATATGCGCATGGTCGCCGATGGCATTGGTGGTATAGGTTGGCACGGGAACGGCGCCGATGGCCATCAATGCCACCTCGGCCATCAAAAATTCCGGCCGGTTTTCGCCCACCATCACCACGCGCGCGCCGGGGGCGATCGGCAAGGCCTGGAAAAACCGGGCGCAGGCGGCGGTTTTCCGGGCAAAATCGTCCCACGAGATCGACACGAAGCGACCCTGCACATTATGATGCAACATCGGCTTTTGCGCCCAACGGCGGGCACAGGCGAACATCAGGCTGGGTATATTGGGGGCGTTGAGCGGGAATTCCATCGCGGTCCCTTTGACGAAACGGTGATACTCCTTAAATCACAGGCGGACGATTGTCATGCCACATTAAAACCGGGGCTTTTCTGAACATGGAATTAAACATGGATGCTCACGACAAACTTGAAGCTTCGTTGCCATCCTGGGATCTCTCGGATCTTTATCCCGGTACCGATAGTCCCGCGATCCATGCCGATCTGGCCCGGGCCGAACGCCGTGCGCAGGCATTCGCGGCAGCCTATGCGGGCAAATTATCCACGCTTTCGGGCGCCGCACTTGCCGCCGCGATCGGCGAATACGAAGCCATCGAGGAAATCCTGGGCCGGCTTTCATCCTATGCCTCGCTGTTGTTCGCGGCCGATAGCTCGGACGCCGCCACCGGGCAGTTCCAGCAAAAAATCAGCGAAGCGCGCATTGCCACCGTCGGCCACCTGTTGTTTTTCACCCTGGAGCTGAATCAGATCAGCGAAGCCGACCTCGCCCTCCAATCCACCGACCCGGCGCTGGCGCATTACGCCCCCTGGCTGCGCGACGTGCGGGTGTTCAAGCCGCACGAACTGCCCGAACAGATCGAAAAAATCCTGCTGGAAAAGGATGTCACCGGCTACAGCGCCTGGACGCGCCTGTTCGACGAAACCATGGCGGCGCTCAAGGTCGATGTGCAAGGCGAAGAACTGAGCGTCAGCGCCGCACTCAATCAATTATCCAAGCCCGACCGGACCTTGCGCGAGGCCGCCGGCAAATCGATCGGCGCGTTGTTCACCCGCAACATCCGGCTGTTTTCGCTGATCACCAACACATTGGCCAAAGACAAATCGCTCGACGACAACTGGCGCCATTATCCGCGCCCCGGATCCTTCCGCAACCGCGCCAACATGGTCGAGGACGAGGTGGTGGATGCGCTGGTATCCGCCGTATCGGCCAATTACGAACGGCTTTCGCATCGCTATTACACGCTGAAGGCCAAATGGCTGGGGCTGGAAAAACTCCAGCATTGGGACCGCAACGCCCCCTTGCCCGGCAATCAGGACCGTCCTGTTTCGTGGCCCCAGGCACGCGATCTGGTGCTGCGGGCTTATGGCGCCTTCAGTCCGGAACTCGCGGCGCAAGGCAAGAAATTCTTCGACGCGCCCTGGATCGATGCGGCACTGCGCGAAGGCAAATCGGGCGGCGCCTTTGCCCACCCCACCGTGCCCTCGGTGCATCCCTACCTGCTGGTGAATTACCACGGCCGCCCCCACGATGTGATGACGCTGGCGCACGAACTGGGCCACGGGGTGCATCAGATATTGGCGGCGCCCAATGGCTATCTGATGTCCGGCACGCCGCTTACCCTGGCCGAAACCGCGAGCGTGTTCGGCGAAATGCTGACCTTCCGCGCCATGCTCGCCAATGAGACCGACCCGGAACAAAAACGCCTGATGCTCGCCGCCAAGGTCGAGGACATGCTGAACACGGTGGTGCGTCAGACCGCCTTTTATCAATTCGAGACCAGGCTGCACGACGAACGCCGCCAAGGCGAATTGCTGCCCGAACGCATCGGCGAGATCTGGCTGGAAGTGCAGCGCGCCAGCCTGGGACCGGCGTTTGAATTCACCCCGGAATATGCCGTGTTCTGGGCTTATGTGCCGCATTTCGTGCATTCGCCGTTTTATGTCTATGCCTATGCCTTCGGCGATTGTCTGGTGAATGCGCTCTATTCGGTCTATCAAGCGGGGCATCCCGGCTTCGAGCAGAAATATCTCGACCTGCTGCGCGCGGGCGGCACCAAGCGGCACCAGGAATTGCTGGCGCCGTTTGGGCTCGATGCGTCCGATCCCGGCTTTTGGACCAAGGGATTGGATGTGATATCCGGCTTTATCGATGAATTGGAGCAAGACTGATGCCCCCGCCCCCTGCCGATCCCACAACGTCGCTGTTTGGGCAATTGGGCCGCATGGCCCGCACCTCGGGCGCGGTGGGGGGCATTGCCGCACGCCTGGCGGGCGAGAAGATGGGGTTCAAAACCAACCGCGCCGATCACGCCGAAGGACTGAAAGCCGTACTCGGCGGGCTGAAAGGCCCGCTGATGAAGGTGGCGCAGTTTCTGGCCACCGTCCCCAACGCCCTGCCGCCCGAATATGCGGCGGAATTGGCGCAACTACAGGCCAACGCCCCGCCGATGGGCTGGAGCTTTGTGCGCCGCCGCATGAGCAGCGAACTCGGCGCCGATTGGCAAAAGAATTTTTCCATTTTCAACCAGCAGGCGGCGGCGGCGGCAAGTCTGGGCCAGGTGCATCGCGCAACCTTGCTGGATGGCCGCGAGGTTGCCTGCAAGCTGCAATACCCCGACATGCAGAACACCATCGAGGCCGATTTGCGCCAATTGCGCCTGGCGCTGGCGGTCTATCACCGGCTCGACAACGCCATTCAACATGAATTCATCTATGAAGAATTGGCCGAACGGCTGCGCGAGGAGGCCGATTACACCCGCGAGGCAGCACACATGCGGATGTATCAAGCGATGCTGGCCAAAGATCCGGGCGTGAGCGTTCCCACGCCAATCCCCGAATTATCCACCGGGCGGCTGCTGACGATGGATTGGTTGGAAGGCCAGGGGCTGATGGCGCGTCTGGCCGAAAATCCCAGCCAGGAAAGCCGCAACCGCATCGCCGAAAGCCTGTTCCGTGCCTGGTATGTGCCGCTGTATCGCTATGGCATTCTGCATGGCGACCCGCATATGGGTAATTATCAGGTGCGGCCCGACGACGGCGTGAATTTGCTCGATTTCGGCGCCGTGCGCATATTTCCGGCCAAATTTCTTGCCGGGGTAATCGAACTTTATAAAGCCGTGCGCGATCACGACAATGACCATGCACATCACGCCTATGAGGTGTGGGGCTTTACCGATTTAACGCGCGAAAAAATGGATGTGCTGAACGAATGGGCACGGTTTTTATATGAACCGCTGATGGAAGATCGCGTGCGGCGCATTCAGGAAACCGACGATCCGGAATACGGCCGCGACGTGGCGGCCAGCGTTCACGCCGGGTTGCAACGCACCGGCGGCGTGAAGCCACCGCGCGAATTCGTGTTGATGGATCGCTCCGCCATCGGTCTGGGCAGCGTATTTCTGCGCCTGGGCGCCGAATTGAATTGGAGCCGCATGTTCCATGAATTGATCGCGGATTTCGATCCGGTGGAATTGGAAAAACGGCAAAAAGCGATGTTGTTGGCGGCAGGGGTTCCGGCAACTTCGTGAGCGAGGAATTTTCTTTTTATCCACAAAAAGAAAATCCTCGCCTCTCGCTTTTCAACCGGCCACCGCCGTCACACTGCTAAGCGGCACGTTTTGACCATTCACATCGACATTGACCGTGGTGCCGCTGCTTGCCACCCCGGTCACCGTGCCGGTGGTGCTGGTGGGCAGCGCGTTGCCGCTGGCGTCTTGCACGCTGATCGCATAATTGCCATCCGCCTGGGTGCCGCCGCTGGCATTGCCGCCGTTCCAACTCCAGCTATTGGCGCCGGTGGTGGCATTGACCACGCTGCTGGTGATCACATTGCCCGATGCGCTGGTCACGGTCACGGCGACCGGCTCCGCACCGGGCGCGGTAAAGTTGATCGATCCGGTGCCGTTTTGCAGCGAAATATCGCTGGATGTCGCGGTAACCTGCTTTCCCATCAAGGCAGATCCTTGAATCACCGAATCCCCCTGTGTGAGCTGGATCAGCGATGTCAAATTGGTATTGGTGTTCACCTGCTGCTGCACGCCTGAAAACTCCACCAATTCCTGAGTGAACTGGCTGGTGTCCGTCGGACTGCTGGGGTCCTGATTTTTTAGTTGTGTCATCAATAATTGCAAAAAGCTGTTGAAATTCGATGACAGCGAATTTATCGCCGCATTGGAAGATGTGGCGCCGCCGGCGGTGGAATTATTGGTTGAAACAACTGACGCGAGACTCATGAGAATAATCCTTGTTAAGCGGTGATGTTGACCAAACCGATTTGCGATACAGCAACGGGAACAGCCGGGATCGAATTGCCGTCCGAATGATCGCCATAATATTGCGAGGCCGCGTTCCCGCGCCCGGTAAAACCGGATGAGCCGCCGCCATTGCCGCCGCCGCCAAGATCCTGGCCCGACAGACCAAAACTGAGTGTCCGCCCCTGGCTCGAAACGCCGGCCTGATCCAGCGATGTTTGCAACGATGCCTGATCGCGCACCAACAATGCCAATGTGTCGCTACGCTCGGCGGTTACCGTGATGGCGGTGGTGCCTTCGGGGCCGCGCGTCACGGAAATTTGCAATTTGCCCAATTCCTCGGGCGCCAATTGCACATTCATGGTTTGTTTGCCATCGGCGTTGCTGATGAATCTCACCATCGCCGCGGATGCCTGCATCGCCGCCGGCGCGTGCGCGGGAGGCAGCGGCGCCGCGGTGACAGAGATATTCCGAGCCGACGCCCCCGGTTGATGCGTGAGCGGCGCCGCCGTCAGCGGCGCAACGATGCCGGCCGCGTGCATCGTGCCGTTGTCGTTGATCAGATGGGCAAAACCGGCCGGATTGGCAGCGACCTGGGAACGCGGCGGCGCATCGGCGCTTGCCGGCTTGGCGGGATTTAAATCGGCCTGGATGCGCGCCCCCGCGACCGCAACGCTATTTGAATTATCGTTGTTGCGAACGGGGGAATTTCTATCGTCTCCACCGGATTGCAGCACCGGCGCAACGGCGGGTATGTTCGCGATTGGGGCGGGGAAAATCACCTGGGGCGGCGGCGGCGCAGGATCGGTCGGCGCGACGGATTTCAAGGCCGCGTCACTTTTCGCCGCCGCCGATTTCCCGGCCGATTTGCCCGCGCTGATCGCGCCCTTGGCAGCCCCATCGGGCGCCGGAGAGGGTGCTGTAGAAGCCGCCGGCAAGGCCGTGTTGGCGGGCACATCCGGCGGCGCCACGGCAATGCTGGGCGGTGGCGTCGCAACAGCCGTCTTCGCCGTGTCCATGGAATTCGCCGGGGCGATCAAAGACGCCGCCGCGTTGCGCGCGGGACGGCCCGCATCCGGCTTCACGACGACACCCGCGATCGCCCCCAGCATCGCGGCAAATCGGCCGGGCGCCACAACGCTATCGCCGCCAGGCGTTGAATTGTTCAACCCGGGGCCCGCCGGCACCCCCGCCGCGGGTAACAGCGGTAATTTTATGGTCAGCGCGGATTGTGCGGCCAAACCCATCTGCTTCCCTTTTCAAAATCAGCACCCATCGCGGCGTGCGGCATCACGACAAATCTGGTGAGCAAATCCGGTGCCACCAACAAAACTCCCCGAAAACCGCCGCAATTCCGCCCCTTAACCAACCAGCCAGGCAAATTATACCCAGCCATTTTTGCCGCACGGCACGCCCGCGCCATCGATCATTCGCAAAAATACCGCCAAAATCAGCGATTTTTGCAATGGCACGTTTCTTGTTGATTACTCTGCGTCGCCCCTATCTTTGGGCATCACGCCAAACACCATGATGGAGAAAACCAATGTCATTGTTCGGAGCCATGAATACCGCCGTAAGTGGCCTTGGCGCGCAGTCCGCCGCTTTTGGCAATATCAGCGATAATGTCGCCAACAGCCAAACCGTCGGCTATAAACAAGTCGATACAAATTTCGCCGATTACCTCACCCAATCCACCGTTACCCAAAACCAGCCAGGGTCGGTGATCGCCAGCGCATCGTACGAAAACGCGGTGCAGGGCAGCATATCATCAACAACCAATGCTTTGAATTTGGCGATCAGCGGCAATGGCTTTTTCGCGGTCAGCACCGCAACCGGCAATAATTCAAATGGCACGCCCACACTTTCGGCTACCCAATCCTATACACGGGCGGGCGATTTCAATCTGGATCAAAACGGATATCTGGTGAACAGCGAAGGCGACTATCTGAATGGCTGGACCACCAGCCCTACCACCGGCATCCCCATCACCAACACGCTGACCCCGATTCAAATCAGCACCGCCGCCAATCCACCAACCGAAACCAGCAGCGTTTCGCTCAGCGCCAATTTGCCGGCCAATCCCGGCAGCACCAGCACGCTTTCCAACAACCAAACTGTCTATGACAGCCAGGGCAACGCCGAAAACCTCAGCTATTCCTATGCTAAAAGCCCCACAACGCCCAACACATGGACCATGAGCGTATCCCAAAATGGCACGGCCATCGGCACCGCCGATCTTACCTTCGCCACCGACGGCACGCTCAGCGGCGTCGGCAACGCCACCGGCGGCGTCACCCTGCCCGCCACAACCTCGGGCAGCGGCAATCCGGCCGACATCAGCTTCACCCCCACCACCGGAAATTTCACCACGCCGATCACCCTGAATATGGGTAATTTCGGCGGTTCCAGCGGCATGACCCAATATTCCGGCAGCAGTCTGTTGCTGAACGGCCTCACCCAAAACGGCACCACGACCGGCACCTATTCCGGTACCACCATCAACTCCTCGGGCCAGGTGATTGTCAGCTACAGCAACGGGAATACCCAAATCGCCGCACAGGTCCCGCTGGTCAATTTCGCCAATGCCGATGGATTGCAGCGCGAAAACGCACAGAATTTCCAGGCCACCACAGAATCCGGCACAGGCAGCGTGGCGGCCGAAAATACCAACGGCACCGGAAGTTTGGTGACCAGTGCATTGGAAGGTTCCAACGTCGATATTTCCACGCAACTCACCAAACTGATCGTGGCGCAGCAAGCCTATTCGGCCAACACCAAAATCATCACCGCCGCCGACCAGTTGCTGCAACAAACCGTCAGCATGGTAACCTGAAATTTTAGGCACAGATCATGGATATCAACGCAGCGTTTTCGATCGCCTCCAGCGGCCTGTTCAACGCCAGCAATCAACTTGCGGTGGTGGCAAACAATGTCGCCAATCAAAATACCACTGCATATGCCACCGAAGTCGCCAATCAGTCGTCGCTTGTCGGCAATGGCGTCGGCATGGGGGTGGTCAGCACCGCGACCACGCGCGATATTAATCTAAGTTTGCAAGCCGCCGTATTTTCGCAAAATGCAACCGTCGCTTCGCTCACCACGCAAAGCAACGCCCTGGGCGCCATCGACGCCGTATCGGGCACCACTGGCGCCGGCAACGATCTTTCCAGCCTGCTCGGAAACGTGCAATCCGCCTTCACCACTCTGTCCAGTTCCCCCGACAGCGGCGCAAGCCAGGCCGCCGTGGTTTCCGCGGCGCAATCGCTCACCAGCGGCATCAACGCCATCGCCGACGCCATCACCACCCAGCGCCAAAATGCACAAAACAGCGTCGTCTCTGACGTCGCCACGCTCAACAACGCGCTCGGGCAGATCAGCCAACTGAACAATCAAATCGTCACCGCGACGCAGGCCGGCCAAAGCACCGCCAGTTTGCAAAATCAGCGCGACATCTCGGAACAATCCATTTCCAGCCTGATCGGCGCCAAATTCGTCACCGGCACCAACGGCGCGGTGCAGGTGGTCACCACTTCCGGCCTCACCTTACCCACGGACGGCACGCAAATTACCGCCGGCAACGCCACCATCAACGCCACCTCAGCCTATCCCGGCAGCATTCCCGCCATCACATTGAATGGCTCGGATATCACCAACGCATTGCAAGGCGGCAGCATCGGCGCCGCGATCGCCTTGCGCGATTCCACCCTGCCGACCCGCCAGGCCGCGTTGGACGAATTCTCCTCGCAACTCGCCAACCGCTTTTCGGCGCAAGGCCTTACCCTATTCTCTGATAGCGCGGGCAACGTTCCCACCACAGGAACCCCGACGCAGGCCAACTATGTTGGATTTTCCTCGCAGATTCAGGTGAACCCCGCCGTTTCCGCCAACGTCTCCCTGGTGCGCGACGGCACCAACAACATCGCGGGCAGCGCCACCGGCGCCAGCGCCTTTACAACCAACGTTGCCGGAACAGCAGGCTTCACCACCCTGATCAGCCGGGTGCTTGATTATGCGCTTGGCGGCTACACGCAATCCGGCGTCGCACAAGGCAACATTCCCACATCCGGCCTGGGCGCCACGGGATCTCTCGGCATCGCCTATTTGCCGGGCACGACATTGGGCACGTTCGCCACGTCCCTCAGTGCCAACGACGCCACCCAGGTATCGAACGTATCATCGCAACTCGCCAGCGAAACCGACACCCAGACTACATTGCAAAATCAACTTTCCACCGGCAGCGCCGTTTCCGTGGATGCGCAAATGTCGGATATGGTGACGCTGCAAAATTCTTATGGCGCCAACGCCAAGGTTATCAGCGCCATTCAAACCATGTGGACAGCGCTTCTCGCGGCCGTCAATTAACAGGAACAATTAGATGTCGAACAGCATCAACAACATCGGCGGCAATTATTCCACTCTGGCCGAAATTCTAATCT
>JAJZHU010000062.1 GCA_021798375.1 Pseudomonadota bacterium
ACCTGCCCCGACATCCTCACCGGCATCCGGGGCAAACTCCGCCTGAGTGTCGGCGAGAAGCTGCGCGGCTTCGGTCAGCTCATGCCGGGCGCTGGCCAGGGCCGCCTCCACGCCCGAGCGCCGTTCGATCAAATCGCCCAATTTGCCGGTGATCGCAGCACTTAACAGCAAGGCCTGGGGATCGCTGCCCGGATCACGCTCCAACTGGCGCAAGATGCCTGCGATCTCGATCTCGATCCGTTGCAGCTCCAGCCTGCGCGCCGGAATATCCTGCTCGGCCGTCTCGTAGCGCCCGCGCGCGAGTTGCAACTGGTCCAACCGATCGACAACGCAAAGAGCGGCCTCGTCGATGGCAATCGCTTCGATCGCGCCGACCAAACGCGCGATCTGTCTGCGAGTCTCGTCCCGCCGCGTGGCAAGTTCCGTCTCTTGCCGCTGCAGCCTGGGTATTTCTTGCGCCCAGGTCGTGGGCGGCGCCGAAAGCTCGGCTTGCAACGCATGCTCGCTACGCAGTTGGTGCAGTCGGACCAGCTTGGGCAATGCCCGCAATTGGCGCTCAGTCGCATGAAGCCGGATCGTGGTCGCCGTGCGGGATTTGACCGCTTCCTCATATTGCAACGCCGCCCGATTGCGCGCCTCCTGCAGATGAAAATACGCCGAGGCGATGACGTCGATTTTGTCCTTGTCCTCTTTCAGCGCGGCCAGCTTCGCCTTTAATGTCTGAAGTTCACTGCCGCGCGCGTGGAGTTTAAAGAACTCGGTTGCTTCGTCCTGAAGCTTGACCAGACTTTGGCTGAGGTCGGCAAGCCCGGTGCTGGCTGAAAACAGCAACTGGCCCAGATCACCTTTGCTCGCCAGGATGTCATTGCCACCAGCTTCCAGCGTGTCGTCATCGAGCGAGAACATGGCCCGGTAGGAATCGCGATCGATCCGCCCCAGCTCGCCCAGCATGGTCGCTTCGGCAACCGGCTGCCCGGCGCTGTCGAACAGGCTGTTCTGCCGCCGCTTCCGACGCACCAATTCGCGCATCCCGCCATCGAGCTCCAACGCGCCGCCGATTTCCATGGTGGCGTAAGAATGCCGGAAACCGTAGCGGCTGCGTTCCTCGATGCCGAACAACAGGTCGAGATAGGCCGCGAAAATGGTCGATTTTCCGGCTTCGTTGGGGCCATAAATAATGTGCAGATCGGGGCGGTCCGCCTCGGCCGATCCGAAATCGATGCTGTGGTTGGTGAATTTGCCGTAGCGGGTGAGGTCGAGGCGGGACAGGCGCATCAGACGGCGCCCTCGCGCGAGGGAGCATGCAGCCGCGCCAGCACATCCTCGGCGCCCTGATCGATCAGCGCCGCCAGCGAGGTCTGGAACGATGCTTCGTCGTTACCCAGGATGCCGCGCAATTCGGGCGGCAACTGAGCACGCAATTCATTGGCGATGTCCGTCGCCGCCGCGGTGAAGCCGGCGGATTTGCCGATATCGCCCTGCATCAACCCGCGCAGGTCCAACAATGGATCGGCGCCAATATCAGCCGCGGCACCCGGGGCGGTGCAGGACATCTCGATCTTCTCGATCCAGGATTTTTCGACCGGCAATGCTTCCTCGACCGCCTGTTTGACCAGATCAAGATCGCGCCGCAATTGCCAGGCCAGCGGTGTTGTGCCGCCGATCGCCAGCCGGACCACCAGATGTTCAGACAGGGCAGCAGCCCTGACGCGCTCCACCGCCGCCACGCTCGCGCTTACCATATCCGGCCATTCCGCGATCTGATCGAGGCAGACCGGTACCCGCTCGAACTGGGCGATGCTGGTGATACGCTCTTCCAAGTGAACCGTGCGGTCGTCGGCGATCGTGACCAGGGTCACGGATTTGGCCCCGGCCTCGTTGATGTCGCGTCCTTGCGGGTTGCCGGGCATCACCACGGTGGATTTTCCCAGCGTCACACTGCGCTGGTGGATGTGGCCGAGCGCCCAATATTGATAGCCGAACGCGTCCAGATCGCGCGCGGGACACGGCGCATAAGGATCATGACCGGCAACCCCCGCCAGACTGGTGTGCATCATGCCGATGTTCGCCGCACCTTCGACGGGAGGCTTGTATTTCGGCAGCAGGCTTTCGGGGGCATGGGGCTTGGCGAAGCTGATACCGTGGATCACCACCGGCAATGCGCCCGCTTCACGATCCAGTTGCAATGCCTCGGCACGGCCGGAGAATATCTTGACGCTGGGCGGGAACGACAATTCTGCGGTGATTTTCGATGCCGCATCGTGATTGCCGCGAATGATGAATACGCCAATTCCCGCCTGAACCAACCGGCCGATCTGGGCGGCCAGAAACCGCGCGGTCTTCATCGAGGTCTGCTCGCCGTCGTATAAATCGCCCGCGATCAGCAACGCATCGACTTGCTCATCGAGGCAAAGCTTGACGATGGCTTCCAACGCCCGCCGGGAGGCGTTGCCGATCAGCTCCCCCAGTTGCGGATCGCGCAGTGCCAGCGACCGCAGCGGAGAGTCGAGATGGATGTCGGCGGCGTGGACGAACCTGAATGGCATGGAATTTCCTTCGTGTGCGGTGCCCCGCCCGCGGTAAAGTCCGCCAACACCCGGTCCAGCGCCTGCTCGATCATCGCGCCCATGCGTGTCCCACACCATCACGGCAAGCAATACCAGATCGACCGGCCGCCAGCATGTCGAACCGGATGCCCCTTCTCAACCAGACTGTCAAACGTCACCTTTAAGGTGTTGGGGCTGGCGCCGGTCTCGCGCACCATATCACGCGTGGTCACCCGGCCATAGTCGCGAACGTAATCGAGGATCTTGACCGCGAGTACGGACAGCACCGCGAACGCCGCTTTTTCGCGTTCGACCTTGATTGCAAGATGCCGCTTCTGCTGCCAAAGGTCGCGGTGCAACTGCTTCAGTTGGTTCTCGGTGAGGGGAATGTCGGCAAAGGCATGGCCATTGCGGGGCGTCACGCCGCAATGGCCATTTGTAAAGATTAAAGCCTAAAAGAACGATATTAGAACAACGTCCACAAGAACACATACAAGGTGTTGTTATCCGAGGCGTTGGAGCCAACCCCGTCGTAATTGGTCGTGCCGCCATTGAACTCGGTGTACATGGTGTATTGCACCCCGATTTTCAAATTGGCGAATGGCGAACCCCAGGAGCTGTCTTTGCCGAAGGGCACATAGTCGGCTTCCACCGTATAGGAGTTGCTGTTCGGACTGCCGTTGGCGGAACCATACTGATTGCCCTGACCATACAACGCGGCATCCCGCGATCCCCATAGATGGTGCCACGAAGCGGTGAACCCATAGGTATCGTTGTAATAATAGGTTCCGGTGAGACGCGCTTCGTCCAAATCGCCATTCGGCGTCATCGCGCCGCCAAGTGCCGTGGTGCCGTCGAGGCGCCGCGATTCATGGGTGAACATCCCGTTGGTGGTGAATTGATGCACGGGGTTGTTCACGAACTGCGCACCGCCGTCCACCGAAACATCGGTGTATTTGTCGTGACCGACCGACGATATGATCGTGTTGGTATCCACGGTCGGGTTAAAGCGCGAGTCGAGGAAGGTGACGCCGATATGCGCGCTTGCCGGGCCAATATCCGTTTCGTACGCGGCGCGCATATAAGGCGCGACGCCGGTTTCGGCGCCGGCGCCATAGCCTTCACCAAAAATCTTCATGAAACCGGGCGATTGGGTGTCATAGGCGCCGGCTTCCAGCAAATAAGTGTGATCGAGCGAGCCATAGGCCACTGCCCCGAGCGAATTGCCCGCCATCGTGCCGCCCAGCAAAGTGCCGGCGGCCGGCGTGTTGGACAAGGCCGAAAACACGAAAGGATAGCCCCAGGTGTATGTCGAGTTATACACGTCCTCGACTTGCGGACTGTCGTTCAGCGATACGCCGAATTGCAAATCGTGGTCACCCACGGATGCATCTTTCGTCACCCGAATGTCGGTGTTATCGAGAAAGAATGTCTTGTCCACGCCCGAATATGTGCCCTGGACAAACCCACCCATATAGTCGTTCACCCGGCCGGCCAAAAATACGCTGACCTGATCGACGGCAAAATTGCCGTTGGTGCCAAAATCAGGAGCGGCGCCGCCGGCCACGCCCTTGGTGGTGTTGGTGTAGGACGTCAGCGCCAGCAGGGCGACCGGAATCGGTGTGCCGGTGCCGCCTTGCAAGGTATAGCCGCCAAGTTTGAAATTTCGCCCGAACGCCGTCAGCTCGGGTCCGAAAGAACCGACGTGACAAGTATTGCAAGGCTGCCCGGTTTGAGTGCTGAAGGCAGGCAGCGCCTGAGCCTGGCCCGCCACCAAGGCCACCCCCGATGCTGCGATCCAAAGTAGCGATTTACGCATTGCAAAACTCCTTAAATGGACAGATTTGAAGTGTTCCGGCCGGGAAATAAGTCCCCTTGCATAGAGTCAACATTGCGATGGGTCAATTTTACAGATATTTTTATGGCAACAAATGCCAAAAACTTATATCATCGGGGCGGACGAAGCGAAACTTGACTGATTTGCGGCAATTCAAATTAACATATTTATATTATTCGATATAATTATAAATATCGGTTATTTTCGCCTGCATTAAAACGGTATAAATTCCCATATTTTGCTCAAATATCAGGCTGTGTTGCAAAATAGACATGGTCTAGGGAAATATATCAAAAAAATTACAGCGCAAAAATTTATAGCTGACCGGAAAACTACTGCAAAAATCCGGCAGTCACGTGGTGATCAGGCGTCGCTTAATGCCTCTCCCTCGCTCCAGACCCCCTCGTCGCGCCAGCGTTCAAGCATCTGCCGGGCGATGGTGATCGTGGGGGGCAGACTGATGCCATATTTCGCCGGGTCTTGCAGCACATCGACGCCAAACCAGCGCGCATCGGCCAACTCCGTGGCGTCCAGCACAATTTCGTCGCTGGTGGCGCGGGCGATAAAGCCCAGCATGATCGAACAGGGAAAAGGCCACGCCTGGCTGCCGAAATAGCGGATCTGATCCACTGTCACGCCGACCTCCTCCATCACTTCGCGCGCCACGGTCTGTTCCAGATTTTCACCAGGTTCCACAAAACCAGCCAGAACGCTGTAAAGATTTGGAATTGGGAAACGCACCGAGCGGGCCAACAACACCTGCTTTTGCCCGGTTTCATCGACACGCGTGACCGCCATGATCACCGCCGGATCGGTGCGCGGGAAATTTTCCGCCTTACATACAGTGCAACGCAGCACATTGCCGGCTTGTTCGGCTTCGCACGCGCCGCCACACACGCCGCAAAAGCGATGCCGTCCACGCCAATGAATCATCGCCAGGGCGTGCCCCAACACCGCCGCGTCCCCCGCGGGCAGCAATGCCAACACGGTGCGCAGGTTACCCCAGTTACCCAAATCCGCGGGCAACAGCGGGATCGGATCATCCACTGCCGACACGTCCACCGCGAATACGGCTTGTTGCTCCAACAGACCCAGCAACACCCATGGGCCGCCATGCAGCCGGAACCGATGGGCGGCATCGCCGGAAAGAAACGCCGCATGGGGTTGATCGAGGGCGTCTGTGCGCAACAACACCTTGCCGCGCCACACCGGCACAAACAGACTGCGATCGCTGGCAAGCTGTTGGGCGACCCAATGGGCGTCGCCACGCTTGGACGCCGCGCGATCGAGCGCGTCGTGGGTCATCCGATCATTGAAAAACGAGGACATCCGATAAATCCCAACCAGAGCAACATGCCATCACCTACTATCACTTGATGACATCAAATGGCTCGCCAAAACAATTTGTTATAGCCTGATTATGCAGCCAATTCGAGCAAACTTAAAGTCGTCAGGTGCCAGATGAACCAGACATTCAAAACGCAAAGTCACCGGGATAACTCGCAGTTCCGGCTGACTTGGGCGGAACAGGCCGTATAGCTGTTCCGACAAGACGCGCTGCAATCGTCGCTGGCGAAATTGGTCGGCAATGCAGCGCCGGAAAGCGACCGCATGTCGCCGGCACCCGCACCATTAACCACGCTGTTGTTGCGGCAATCGTTCGAACAATTACCGGCGATGACCGCGCAAGACGAGCGAGCGATGCAGTAATTCAGCGATCCCGGCCCGTTCATCTCCGGCGCCGCCTTGAGAGAATTCATCGTTCCCCCCGTCGCAGGTAAACTCACCCCCCCGCCGGAACCCGCCATGGCGCCGGAATTGGCAAAAGTACTGGCCGACGAAGTGGCCGGCGTGGCATTGCCAGGCGAGGCTCTGGTAAGACTGCTGCCAGACGACGAACCGCGGCTGCCACTCGAACTGCTCTGCGCGGCCGCACTCGGCCCGAAGCCAAACAATAGGACAAAGCCAAGCGTCAGGGCAGTCATAACACGGATGGCGTTGGGGAATCTCATCTGCCTCGACACTGTTGGCGATTGAAAGTTAAGCCAGGAAAACGGCGCGCGGGAACCTAAAAACAAGTTCCGTGCGCCGATATTGACAGAAGCAACCCAATAAAACCAGTGCGCCGCATGGCCACGTTTTTCAAACGCGGTTCCCCGAATCGCGTTTAAGGGCCGAACCCCCGCCAACCGACGCAACATCGGTCTGACCGGGAAGCGGCGCCGCGCGCGTTGCCGCCGGGAGCGACGTGAAAATCGGCGGCGCGCCGCGATAGGCATCGAGCTGACGCTGCGTGGGGAAGCTCTGCGTGACGTCGCCGTGTTGATCGACAAATTGCATCACCTCGATCCCCAGGGCCGCAACCAAATGCTCGACCGGCAGGGGAAAAATCACCGCCAGGGGATCCCCCCCGCGCACGGATATGGCCGGCATTACCGCCACCGCGGATTTCACCGTGGGCCCCGCGGTCAGGGCGCTCCCGCCGCCGCCGACACTGATGGCAAATTCACTCGGCATTTGATCGCCTCTCGCGTAAATCATCTGAGCGGTTCATTCGGTCGCTCGATCCTGGCGGTCGCCCGATCCTGGATCTTCCCCGCTCGGGGCCGTCTTATTTTTGAGACGCTGTGCCGCAGCATAAAGCGCACTGGTAAAAATTGGATTACCCGGCCCTGACCTACGGCGCGCGCGGCAACGGCCGCGGACGGCCATTTTCATCGATGGCGACAAAGGTGAATTTCGCCTCGGTCACCTTCATCCTCTCGTCCTGATCGCGCAACCGGCGCCAGGCATCGATGTGGATCTTCAGCGATGTGCGGCCTTCAGAGACGATATGGCCATAAAAACTTACTTCATCGCCCACCGCCACCGGCTTTAGAAAGCTCATCCCGTCCACCGCCACCGTGGCGATGCGGCCACGCGCGCGGCGGGCGGCGATCGAACCCGCCGCCAGATCCATGTGCGCCATCAGCCAGCCACCGAAAATATCGCCCTCCGGATTGGTATCGGCAGGCATTGCGATCATGCGTATAATAGGCATCTCGATCGCGTCTGGTTGGTCCATATAGCTGCGCCTTCTCCAAGGAATATAATGCGATGCTGACGAATATTCTGCCCGCGCTGAAGCAACAATTCAACGCCCGGGTTTCCACCGGCGATTCCATCCGCGCCCAGCATGGGCGAGATTATTCCAAACATCCAGACCATTTGCCCGACGCCGTGGTGTTTGTGGAGAATGCCGACGAGGTGGCGTTCGTGGTGGGGCTGTGCGCCGAACATCGCGTGCCGGTGGTGGCGTTCGGCGCCGGATCGTCGGTGGAAGGCCATATTTTGCCGCTGCAGGGCGGCATCAGCCTGGATCTGTTCGGCATGAAACGCATTCTGGCGATCAGGCCCGACGATCTGAACGTGACGGTGGAACCCGGCGTAACACGGACAGAGCTGAACCGGGCGCTGCGGCCCCACGGGCTGTTTTTCCCGGTCGATCCGGGCGCCGATGCGTCATTGGGCGGCATGGCGGCAACCGGCGCTTCGGGCACCATGGCGGTGCGTTACGGCACCATGCGCGATCAGGTGTGCGGGTTGAAATTCGTCGGCGGGATGGGCCAGATGGTGCACACCGGCAGCCAGGCCCGCAAATCTTCGGCGGGCTATGACCTCACCCGGTTGATGCTGGGGTCCGAGGGCACGCTCGGGATCATCACCGAGCTCACCTTGCGGGTATTTCCGTTGCCCGAAGCGATGACCGCTTGCGTGTGCGCATTCGACGAAATTGCCCACGCGGTGCAAACGGTGATCCAGGCGATGCAATTCGGCTTGCCGCTGGCGCGGGCGGAGCTGTTGGACGAGCTCACCGTCACCGCGGTGAATCGATTCTCCAAGCTCGATCTCAAGGTCGCCCCAACGCTGTTTCTGGAGTTTCACGGCGACGCCAAATCGGCCGCGGATCTGGCGGCGACAATGCAAGAGGTCGCCAGCGCCGAGGGCGGCAGCGCGTTTCAATGGGCCGCGCACGCCGAAGACCGCACCAGGCTGTGGCAGGCGCGGCACGATACCATGTTCGCCTGTCAGGATTTATGCCCCGGTGCGCGGTATTATTCGACCGACGTGTGCGTGCCGATCTCGGCGTTGTCGGATTGCATCGCCGCCGCCCAACGCGACCGCGCCGAAGCCGGCCTGACAGCACCGCTGTTCGGCCATATCGGCGACGGGAATTTTCATATGGTGGTGCTGATCGACCCCGCGCGCCCGGATGCGCAGGAAAAGGCCGATTGGGTGAACCGGCGCGTGGTGGCGCGGGCCTTGGCAGCGGGCGGCACATGCACCGGGGAACATGGGGTGGGGATCGGCAAACGCGAGTTCATGCTGGCCGAACATGGCGCGGAGGCGATGGCGCTGATGCGGGGGATCAAAGACGTGTTCGATCCGCGGGGGATTTTGAATCCGGGGAAGATTTTATGAGGAGCACCCGGCCATGAATTGGTTTCACGAAGCAGCCTACCTGTTCGGCGGCGCCTTTCTCGCCAACGCCGTTCCACATTTTGTCAGCGGCACGATGGGACGACCCTTTCAGAGCCCCTTCGCCAAGCCGCCGGGTGAAGGTCTTTCATCCTCGACTGTGAACGTGCTCTGGGGATTTGCCAACTTCGTCGCCGCCTACCTGCTCATCGCCCGCGTAGGAAACTTCGATCCGCACGCGCCCGATCACGTCATCGCCGTGGGTGTGGGCGTTCTGCTGATGGGCCTGATCGCGGCGCGTTCGTTCGGGCGGTTCCACGGCGGCAATTCGCCCACGGGATCGTGACGGCTTTCAGTCGCCTCCTTGCCCCGAACCAAGCGCCGGACCCAACTCGGCCCGCAGTCTTACCAACAATTTGCGCACCTTGGGCAGCAAATGGCGGCGATGCGGATAGACCGCCCAGATGGGTTCGTCGTCGGTTTGATACTGATCGAGCAATGTTTCCAACCTTCCCGCGGCAATGTGCGGCATCACATAGAAATCGGGCAGTTGGCACAGCCCCATGCCGGCCAGTGCCGCATCGACCACGCTGGTGCCGCTGTTGCAGCGCCAGCGTCCGCTGGGGCGGAAGCTGTGATCCTGTCCATCGCGTTTGAAATGCCAATGGACGGCAGTGCCGATCAGGCATTGGTGACGGGCAAGTTCATCGATGCCGTCCGGCCGCCCCATGCGATTGAGATAGGCGGGCGCCGCGCAAAGATAGAGGCGGCGCGACGCAATGCGCGAACCGACCAAACGTGAATCGGTGAGATTTCCGGTGCGGATGGCCAGATCATAGCCCTCGGCCACCAGATCGACGAGGCGGTTGGTCAACTCGAACGTGACGTTCAAGCGGGGATATTCCTCGGCGAAACGGCGGACGATAGGCGCGACAAAGCGTTCGCCCATGGTGGTGGAACAGGTAAGCCGCAATTCGCCCTGCGGGTCGCTTTCGTCGCTGACCATGGCGAAGGCTTCGTCGCGTTGCTGGATGATGCGGCGGAATTGCTCGGCCAGGGCACGGCCGGTTTCCGTGAGGGTGACGCTGCGGGTGGTGCGGAAAAACACCTGCGCCTGAATACGGCTTTCCAGCCGCATGATGGCGCGGCTGACGTGCGAGGTGGAAGCCCCCAAAGCGCGAGCGCCTCCGGCAAAGCTGCCGGCGGCTTCAACCGCGACGAATTCCTCGATACCGTCCCAACGACTCATACCAGCCTCCCGAAGTTTTGACCCATGATAAGCGGTCGGGCGGCTGGTATGATTCTTTGTTTTGCCGCGCGCCACCCGCCAGCCCGCGCGGCACTGTCCCCATATGGCAACAATGTATTGCACATTCGCCCATTTGTCGCAAAATCGCCAAGGGCGTATAGAAAACTTTCGAAATTCAGGGGGAACCATGAAAACGCGCGCCGCTGTTGCTTTTGAAGCAAAAAGACCGTTGGAAATCGTCGAACTCGACCTCGAAGGCCCGAAATTCGGCGAAGTTCTGGTTGAAATCAAAGCCACCGGGATTTGCCACACCGACGCCTACACGCTTGATGGGTTCGACAGCGAGGGTCTGTTCCCGTCGATTCTGGGCCACGAGGGCGCGGGCATCGTGCGCGAAGTCGGGCCCG
>JAJZHU010000374.1 GCA_021798375.1 Pseudomonadota bacterium
GCCCGACTTCGTGAAGTGCTTCTTTTACCTCGTCCAGCTTGAATGGCTTGATGATGGCTTCAATTTTTTTCATTCGCGTCGGACCCAGGGCGAACCGGGTCGCCTCCCCTTGTTCCAAGATAAGCAGACAGTAGCAGACCGCCTCCCGAAGGGAAACGCGGTAAGACAGGTTCGCACGTCGCGGGGCAAGGTTCAATCCTGCGGGGCAGGTTTGGGTGGGCCGGGTTTGGTGGGCCGGGTTTGGCGGGAACGTCATCCGCCGCACGAGCATCCGCACGCCGCGATTGCGTTTGTGGATGTGTATTCAATTGGCATAAATTATGCATGGATTTGGCCAGCGGGGTGTCGCTGTCGCATTCTTAAAGCCACGGCCGGCGTGCCCCACCTGAGACGTGCCTAGATTTCCCTTCCACCTGAATACGAAAAGATGACTGCATGACCAAGTATAAGCTGGAGTACGTTTGGCTCGATGGTTACACCCCGGTGCCAAATCTTCGTGGGAAAACCCAAATCAAGGAATACAGCGCCTTCCCGAAGTTGGAAGAGCTGCCTTTGTGGGGTTTTGATGGCAGCTCCACCAAGCAGGCTCCGGGTGGCAGCTCGGACTGTGTTCTGAAGCCGGTTGCGGTATTCCCGGACAGCACGCGCAAGAATGGCGCTTTGGTGATGTGCGAAGTTATGAACGCAGACGGTACGCCGCATGCCTCGAACGCGCGCGCCACCATTCTGGACGACCCCGGCGCCTGGTTCGGCTTTGAACAGGAATATTTCTTCTATCGCGATGGCCGTCCGCTGGGTTTCCCGGAACATGGCTATCCGTTCCCGCAGGGTGAATATTACACCGGCGTCGGTTACAAGAACGTGGGCGATGTCGCGCGTCAGATCGTCGAGGAACATCTCGACATCTGTCTTGATGCCGGCATCAACCACGAAGGCATCAACGCCGAAGTGGCCAAGGGTCAGTGGGAATTCCAGATTTTCGGCAAGGGCTCCAGGCGTGCCGCCGATGAAATGTGGATCGCTCGCTATATTTTGCAGCGCGCGGCCGAGCAATACGGCATTGATATCGAATTCCATTGCAAGCCGCTGGGCGACACCGACTGGAACGGTTCGGGCATGCATGCCAACTTCTCGACCACCTATATGCGTGAAGTGGGCGGCAAGGAATATTTCCTGAAGCTGATGACGGCATTTGAAAAGAATCGCGCCGATCACATTGCGGTTTATGGCCCCGACAACCACCTGCGGTTGACCGGCAAGCACGAAACCCAGTCGATCGATCAGTTCAGCTGGGGCGTGGCCGATCGCGGCGCCTCGATCCGCGTGCCGCACAGCTTCGTCAACAATGGCTATAAGGGCTATCTTGAGGACCGTCGTCCGAACTCGCAAGGCTGCCCGTATCAGATCGCTTCGCAGATCCTGAAGACGATCGGTGAAGTGCCGACCACCTAAAACTCTGCCTGTTGGTTCGATCTTGAATCAGCCGTTTGCCGCGTCGCCGTGTTGCACAATTTGTGTGCGCGGCGGCGTGCAATTGCCGCTTGTCGCGGCAGCGTTTGTAATCACAGCATAATTTTGGTCTGATGGTCATGCGCCTGGCGGGTTTGATCCCGCGCGCGCGTTGGCGCATGGTGGCGGCATGACTATATTTTATCCATAGCGGCGAGATTTCTTTGTGAAGACTGGCAATCAACTGCTGTCCGGCCTGGGGACAACGATTTTTACCGTCATGTCGGCTTTGGCGGTGAAGCATGGCGCGATCAATTTGGGCCAGGGTTTCCCCGACACGGATGGCCCGCGCGATGTGGTGGAATTTGCCGCCGCGGCCTTGCTGGACCAGCAAAATCAGTACCCGCCGCTGACCGGCGTGCAAGCACTGCGTGAAGCGGTGGCGGCGGTGAACCGGCGTTTCTATGGGCTTGAAGTGGACCCCGCCAGCGAGGTGGTGGTGACATCGGGCGGCACCGAGGCGCTGGCCGCCGCGATGATGGCATTGCTCAATCCGGGCGACGAGGTGGTGTTGCTTGAACCACTGTACGACACTTATCTGCCGGTGGTTCGCATGTTGGGCGCCGTGGCGCGCATTGTGCGGCTGTCGCCCCCCGATTGGGCGCTGCCCGAGGCAGAATTGCGCGCCGCCTTTGGCCCGCGCACCAAGATGATCCTGCTCAACAGCCCGATGAACCCCACCGGCAAGCTGTTTTCCGAGGCTGAACTGTCGCTGATCGCCAGGTTGCTGGTGGAATATGATGCCTACGCCGTGTGCGACGAGGTGTACGAGCATCTGGTGTTCGACGGCAAGCGCCATATCCCGTTGATGTGTCTGCCGGGGATGCGCGATCGCTGTTTGCGCATTGGCAGCGCGGGCAAAACATTCAGTCTCACCGGTTGGAAATTGGGTTACGTCACGGCGGCGGCGCCGCTGGCGGGGTTGGTGGCCAAGGCACATCAAAATCTCACCTTTACCAGTCCGCCCAATTTGCAGCGGGCGATTGCGTACGGATTGGGCAAAGACGAAAGCTATTTTCGT
>JAJZHU010000375.1 GCA_021798375.1 Pseudomonadota bacterium
ATGTCACGCTTTACGCCAACAGCCACTATGTAACGCCGCGCCCGACTGTTGCCCAGGCGATTGTGGATATCAGAAAAGAATTAAAACAGCGGTTGGAACAGTTCAACGCCGAAGGCAAATTGCTGGAGGCGGAGCGGTTGCAACAGCGCACCACATTCGATCTGGAAATGCTGGAAACCACCGGCATGTGCAAGAGTATTGAAAATTACTCGCGTTATCTTTCGGGGCGCGGGGCGGGCGAGCCGCCGCCGACACTATTTGAATATCTGCCGGAAAATGCGTTGCTGATTGTGGATGAAAGCCATGTGAGCGTGCCGCAGATCGGCGGCATGTCGAAGGGCGATGCGGCGCGCAAATCGGTGCTGTCGGAATTTGGCTTTCGTCTGCCTTCGTGCATGGATAATCGTCCGTTGAAATTCGAGGAGTGGGACAGATCGCGTCCGCAGACCTTGTTTGTGAGCGCGACCCCCGGCCCTTGGGAAATGGAGCGCACCGCCGGCGTATTCGCGGAACAAGTGATCCGGCCGACAGGGTTGGTGGACCCGGTTTGCACGATACGCCCGATCGAACACCAGGTGGATGATCTGCTGGCCGAATGCCGTATTACCATTGCCGCCGGATTTCGGGTGCTGGTGACGACATTGACCAAGCGCATGGCCGAGGATCTGACCGAATATCTGGGTGAGCACGGCATCAAGGTGCGTTATTTGCATTCGGACATCGACACGTTGGAACGGGTGGAAATCATCCGCGATTTGCGGTTGGGGGCTTGCGATGTGTTGGTGGGAATCAATCTGTTGCGCGAGGGGCTCGATATTCCCGAATGTGCCCTGGTGGCGATTCTGGATGCCGACAAGGAAGGCTTTTTGCGCAGCCAGACATCATTGGTGCAAACCATCGGCAGGGCGGCGCGCAACGTGGAAGGCCATGTGATACTTTATGCCGATGTGATGACAAGATCACTGCGGGCGGCGCTGGAAGAAACCAATCGGCGGCGTACCAAACAAGTGGCCTGGAACGACGCCAACGGCATCACGCCGCTGTCGGTCAAAAAGAAAATCGGCGAATTGATGGGGTCGGTTTACGAGCAGGATTACGTGACGGTGAAGGCGGTTGCGGATTCCGCCATTATGGAATTCGTGGGCAAGGATCTGAGTGCTTCGATTATTGAACTTGAAAAACGCATGAAGGCCGCCGCCGCCAATTTGGAATTTGAGGAAGCCGCGCGGTTGCGCGATGAGATCAAGCGGCTGGAGGCATTGCAATTGGGATTGGAGCCGCCGCCGAAAAAATCCTCGGATTGGAAGCCCGTGCCGATGGGGCCGGGCGGCGGGGGGTATGAGGTGAAGAAGAAGGGGCGGCGGCGGTAGGGGAAGAAACTTCCCCTTTCTGCCGCGTGTTTGCGTCAGCTAGAGCACGTTCGGATCACGTTGAACCATACACGTGCGACGAACGTGCTCTAGCTTTTTGTTTTACGCATGATTCACGCCTACGTGTTATTCAACCTGCGGCGATCATGCTCTAAAACTTATACATCGCTGACAGCGACACGACCCCTTGGATTTTTGTCTCGGTGATCGGGCTGTCGGCGGCACTGCCCATCAGGCGGTTGGCGGCACTGCTGACGTTGACGATCCAATGCGGTGTGATGAGCCACGCGGCCGAAATTCCGACGCCGGCCGATTTGAAACCTGCTTCGCCCTGGTATTGATGGTAGCCTGAGATGGCTACTTGATCCGGGTTTACGCCGAAATAGCTGTTCATATAGCGCCGATCGGCGTAGGTGGCGCTGGCGCCGGCGAACCATGCGAAATGCTTCGAGCTTCCCGGCATCGGTGTATAGGCGCCGATATCACCGATATAGCCGTTGGTGCCGCCAAATTGGCGGCGAACATCCACCCGCAGCATCAGGGGAAAAACCTTGGCCAGTGCATATTCGGCGAATAATTTGGCTTCGGGGGATGGTTGGATGTTGTTCAATCCCCTTAGGTGGCTGAAATCGTTGCGCACCCGCCGCCCCAAATCATAGGTGATCGCGCCGCCGACGCGGAAATGCGAGAAGGTGAGGAAGTTGACGCCGATTCCTTCGCCGGTGGAGATGAACGCCAAATCCTTGTAACGAACATCGATCACCGGGCCGGGTTGCACCGTATAGCGTTGCAATCCATCCGCGATCGGGGCGAATTGCGAAGCAACGCCCAATTCGACCTGCCATTGGGGAATGGTGGGCTCGAACAGGCGTTGCAACTGAATGCCGGCCGAATATTGCCACTCGGCCAGTGGCGACGGCGTTTGCGCCATGGCGGGCCGTGCGGAGGCGAGCAATCCCAATATGCCAAGCCATGCGAGGCGGATTTGTCGGGTTGATGTTGTGGGGGTCATCGATTTGTCCGTTGGCATGGGTGAAGGCGGGAGCCAATCTCCAGCCGAGCGAATATATTAAAACATTCTGTTTAGGTGTGGGAAGCGGCATCATGCGCCAGATCGATCGCGTGTTGAGCCCCCACTATGTCCTTGTTGCCCAGGA
>JAJZHU010000376.1 GCA_021798375.1 Pseudomonadota bacterium
TTCCCGAAGGAATTCGTCCAGCTGGCCCCATTTCTGGGTTTTCTGCGCCACGATATTATCGGTCTGCTGGCAACGCTGACGGCTGCCGAGATAATAGCGCTCGTACAGTTCAACGCGGCTGCCCAAGGCTGAACCGGCGAAGTCCCACGCGGTGCGGAACACGCGCGCGCGTTCTTGCGCGCTGATGCCGCAAGCACCCGGCAGATAGCGTTCCAGCAAGCCGGAGATTTCCGGATTGTCGAATGCTTCCAGCGACGGGGTCGAAAGCAGATTATGCCCGCCGATGGTTTTGATGATGTCGTTGATGCGCGACATCCAGAACGACATGTTGCTGCGGATCGCGGCCTGATCTTCATGCGGGAAGAAGCAGTTGGAACCCCAATCATAGGCGCGGGCCTCGCAATCGCGCGCCGCCGATTTCGTCAGCGTCATATAGGACCAGATTTCGCCAAGCATCTGCGCCACGTCGGGGCGGTTGACGATATTCAGCACTTTGGCCATCGACACGCACAGATCATAAGCGAATTCCAGCTTTACGCCGGCGCGGGTCGAGGTTTGTTGCAGCACGCAGCCGGGGAACACGCCCGGCGCGATGCCGTTGTAAACATCCAACTGGCCGTCGCAGAACACGCGCTCCCAGGGAACTTCCACGTCATCGAAGATCACGAACGCATCTTGTTCGTCGAAACGCGAGGAGAAGGGCAGATCGGCGCGCGGCGCATCGACGCCATAATGATCGCGGCAGATCTGGATCACGCCCTTGGTGCTGACGGGAACCGAGAAGCACATGGCGTAATCTTCAAAGCCCCGGCCGATCGGCGCCGCCGGATAGACGAACATTTCGTCCGAGAATGGCCCAAGCGTCGCCAGGATCTTGCCGCCGCGCACGGTGATTCCGTTGGCGTCGCGCTTGACCACTTTCAGCGTCAGATCGGCGTTCGAGCCCGACAATTCGGGAATGCTGCGATCCACCGCGGCATGGATGATGGTGTGCGTCAGCGACAGATCGCCTTCGATCACTTCACGATGAAATTTCTTCAGGTTTTCATGGAACTGGGGCTTTTCGCTGTTGGCCCAGATATCGGCGCGGCCGGCCTGGCCCGCCAGGGTGGTGTTGCAATAATCGGGTGTGCGGCCCAGCATCCCAACGCCATAGCGCGCCAGACGGTCATAACAACGGCGGCGCTTGGCCAGATCGTCCGCATTGCGCGGGATGATCAGGCTGGCGCTCATCGGCTTGCCGGTCACGGTGTCTTCCACCAGGCAATCGTCGGCATATTTGTGCTGCCAATCGAAATAGCCGGCCATGCCCTGAACCGAGCCCTTGAACCGGGGATCCTCGGTGACCGAGACCTTTGAATTGCCAAGCCAGACGGTACGTTCGTCCTTGAGGCCCTCGATAAATTCTTTCCCTGTGCGAGCGGTCACAGCGTTTCTCCTTTTGTTGATCGTCTGATACACTTGTATCCACTCTCTCGGAGAGAGGCAACATCGATTTTATCGTCTTGCGACAAATTTATTAGGCTTGGTAGAAGGTGATCATGAACGAAATGTACAAACCGCCGCGTTCCGATGCCTATTCCGGGCGAACCCGCTTTCTCGACGCCGCCGATCGCGTGTTCATCCGCGAGGGCTACGACGGCAGCACCATCCGCGCGATTGCGTCCGAAGCCAAAACCAGCCTGGCGCGGCTCAACCGTCATTGGACCGGCAAGGAGGATCTGTTCACCGACGTATTCGCCCGCCACTTCAATCCCATTCACGAAGCGCAAAATGCCGCGTTGGACCAACTGGAAGCCGCCAGCCCCGGCGGCAGCCCGGAACTGCGCAAGATCATCGAGGCATTTTTCAGCCCGGCACTGCTGGGCAACATCGGTTCCGAGGAACAGCGGCTCAGCCACATGGTTTATTGCCGCGCCCTGATCGACCCGGCCCCGGAAGCAAAGCGGATTGTCGCCGGGCTGACCAGTTTTACGGCGCCACGGGTGGTCAACATGTTGCGCCGGGCGCTGCCGGTGGCCGACGACAATAAATTCTTCCTGATCGTGGCGGTGGTGATGGGATCCTATGTGCATCCGCAATTATTCGGCGCACAGATGGCAAAATTCATGGGTGTTTCGTTCGAGGCCGTGGATTGGCGCGGCGCCAGCGGCATGATCGCCAATATTCTGGTCGATGGTTTGCTGCGTTCGGCCAGCGAATAGGCCGACCGGGAATCTTCTTTTTGTTCACAAGAAGACTCACCCCTCCCTTTCTGCCGCAAATTATTATGTTGCAATGCAAAACCAGCCATATATGGATATTATCCACCACGGCAGGCAAGCCGTAAATGCGCCGACCGCCGGCCAGACCGGAGGCCCTTGAACAATCCCCAACTTGTCGAGAATAAGCCGCATGTCCAAAAATCCCCATGACATTCATCGCCTGATGGTTGCCAACCGCTCTGAAATCGCCATCCGCGTGTTCCGCGCCGCGTCGGAACTGGGCATTGCCACCATTGCGATCTATGCCGAGGAAGACAAA
>JAJZHU010000377.1 GCA_021798375.1 Pseudomonadota bacterium
CCGGTCGCGTTCTTGCGCTCGGCCTTGATCTCGCGCAGGCGGCCCAATTCCGAGAATACTTTTTCGGTGGCTTTTTCGCGGATGTGGCAGGTGTTGAGGATCACCATGTCGGCGTCGGCGGGCGTATCGGTGGAAACATAACCCAAAGGCGCCAGCACATCGGCCATACGCGCACTGTCATAGACATTCATCTGGCAGCCCCAGGTGATCATATGCAGGCGCTTTTTCGGGTTTTTTTCAGACATGGCACCAATCCACAGACAAAAGCCGGAACAGCCCGGCAAACTCGGGCGTTGATTTGGTCCCAGACAGTGGATTGGTCAAGTTAACCAGCTTCACGGTGCTCCTTGCTTGCGGTCCTTCGCTTTCTCAGCCCCTCGATGTTCACGTTTATGCCGCGTGCGGATCACAGTGTCGCAAATAGCGGGGGAGTCGTGTCAAGCAATAGAACAAGAAAGATTTTTTTGCCGCATTGATCCGGGGAGCGATCCGCGCCACCACGGTCATTGCACGCTTTGGCGCAACGCCGCGGCGCCATCAGACACCGCCCGATAGGCCGCAATCGCCAAATCCTTCCGCCCCTTGAAATCCGCCGGATCAAGCGGCGGATGCAACAGAATGCTGCACCGCGACGAGTGCCATTGCGTCAGGCACCACAAATGCGGGAACAATTCCATATCGCCATACCAGGCGAAAATCGGCCGCGTGCGGCGCGTGGCCGGCAAACCGGCCAGCCGGTCGTAAACAATCGACACCGGCTGGAACAACGGCGCTTTCGCCCCCGGCGCCACCGCGAAAAAGGTGGAGCGAAACGGCAACACGCGGGTGCCGTCGGAACTGGTGCCCTCGGGAAACAAGATCAGATTGTCGCCCCGATCGAGTCGCGCCCCCATCTCGTCGCGCTCGCGCCCTGTGCCGGAACGGGTGCGGCTGACGAATACCGTGCGGGCGAATTTGGCCATCGAGCCGATCAACGGCCAATTTTCCACCGCCCCCTTGGCAACGAAGCTGGCCTTGAGCACCGTGCCCAAGGCCGGAATATCCAGCCAGGAAGAATGGTTGGAAACGAAAATCACCGGACGCCCGGCAAAGGCCGGGTTGTCATCGGCGCTTTGGCCGATCACCCGCAATTCCATCCCCAACAGCGCGCAAGAGATCTTCCAATAGAACATCGGATAGACCTTCTCATAGCCGCCAGGCAGGCAATAAAGCACCCCCAAGATCGGGTAGGCGCTGAAATTCCACAACAACAGCAACACAATACGCCGAATCGAACGGAAATTGCGCCAGAATCGCGGGCAAGCCGGACGAAACAGTTCGAGCTTTACCTCGCGCGTATTTTGGCCTCTGCGGCCAAATCCGGACAGAATCCCAGGCTTCGATTCAATCTGAGCAGTGTCTGTAGAAGCGTTCATGAAGGGTTAAATACTACGCTCGCCGCCGCGAAACAATGTTGGCGCGATGATGGTTTGATGGCAATTATGCGCCGGGCAGCAAACCACCCCCTTGCACGCTTGGGTCTGAAGCCCAATAAATGCACTAGACTAAAACGTACCCATGCGGTCTTGATTGACCGCTTTAGGTCCATTGCTTGTAGGGAATTCATCATGTTCATCGAAACCGAATCCACGCCCAACCCGGCTACATTGAAATTTCTTCCGGGCCGGGCCGTGCTGGGCGCCGGTTCAGCTGATTTTCCCAACGTCCAGGGCGCTGTGGATAGCCCCCTGGCGCAAAGCCTGTTCGCGGTCGCGGGCGTAAGCCGGGTGTTCCTGGGCGGCGATTTCGTGACGGTCACCAAGGACGACGATGCCGATTGGGCCAGCCTGAAACCCCAATTATTGGGCGTGATCGCCGATCATTTCGCCGCCAATCTGCCGGTGATGGTGGGCGCTGCCGCCGCCATGGCCGAGGATGTGGCGCCGGAAGACCTTGAAATCGTCAACCAGATCAAAGAATTGCTGGATCAGCGCGTGCGCCCGGCGGTGGCCGGCGACGGCGGCGACATCGTGTTTCACGGCTTTCGCAACGGCGTGGTGAAACTGCACATGCAAGGCGCCTGCGCCGGCTGCCCCAGTTCGCGTGCCACCTTGAAGCACGGCATTGAAAATCTGCTGCGCCACTATGTGCCGGAGGTGAAATCGGTCGAGCAAGTGGAATTTTAACCATGCCGCTCGACCCGGATACACAAGATCAGGTGCTGGATCAGTTGTTTCGCACGGCGCGCACCCATACGCACTGGCGCGACGAAGCAGTGTCCGACGATCTGCTGCGCGAATTATACGATCTGGCGAAAATGGCCCCTACCTCGGCCAATTGTTCGCCCGCGCGCTTTGTGTTCTTGCGCACACCGGTTGCCAAACAACGGCTGAAACCCGCCCTTTCAGCCGGCAATATCGATAAAACCATGGCGGCGCCGGTGACGGTGATCGTGGCCGAGGATCCGCGATTTTACGATCAATTGCCCAAGCTGTTTCCGCACACCGACGCGCGTTCGTGGTTT
>JAJZHU010000063.1 GCA_021798375.1 Pseudomonadota bacterium
CGATCTTCAAGATACCGCTTCCGCAGCCGCACCGCCGCCGGGGTAACTTCCACCAGCTCGTCGTCCTCGATATAGGCGATCGCCTGTTCCAACGACATCCGGCGCGGCGGGATCAGCAGCATGGCCTCGTCCTTGCCGGCGGCGCGGACGTTGGTCAGCTTCTTTTCCTTGATCGGGTTGATGTCCAGGTCGGATTCACGCGAATGCTCGCCCAAAATCATGCCGACATAGACTTTCTCGCCCGGATTAACGAACAAGGTGCCGCGTTCTTGCAGATACCACAGTGCATATTGCACCGCCTCGCCATTTTCCGACGAAATCAACGACCCATTGCGGCGGCCTTCGATCGGGCCGACCCAGGGGCGATAGCCGTCGAACAGACGGTTCATGATGCCCGAACCGCGCGTGTCGGTGAGGAATTCGCCGTGATAACCGATCAGCCCGCGGCTGGGGATGATAAAGGTCAGGCGCACTTTTCCACCGCCCGACGGACGCATATCCTGCATCACGCCCTTGCGGCGGCTTAGCTTGTCAACCACCACGCCGGCGTAGGGTTCGTCCACATCGACCAACACTTCTTCAAACGGCTCTTCGCGTTCACCGGTTTCCGGGTTGGTCTGGGTCAGCACGCGCGGACGGCCGATGGCAAGTTCAAAGCCTTCGCGACGCATGGTTTCGATCAGCACGCCCAATTGCAATTCGCCACGCCCGGCCACTTCGAACGCGTCGCTTTCATTGCTTTCGGTGATCTTGATCGCCACGTTGCCCTCGGATTCGCGCAACAGACGTTCGCGGATCTGGCGGCTGGTGACTTTCTTGCCTTCGCGTCCGGCCAGCGGGCCGTCGTTGACGCGGAAGGTCATCGCCAGCGTCGGCGGATCGATCGGGATCGCGGGCAGCGCGGCGGGCACTTCCGGCGAGCAGATGGTATCGGGAATGGTGCCTTCGGTGAGCCCCGCGACGGCGATGATATCGCCCGCTTCGACTTCCTCGACCGACACGCGCTCCAGGCCACGGAAGGCCAGCAGCTTGGTCAGACGGCCGGTTTCCACCACCGTTCCATCCAGACGCAGCACCTTCACCGGCATATTCACCCGCGCCCGGCCCTGTTCCAGACGGCCGGTCAGCACGCGGCCAAGGAAGTTGTCGTATTCCAGGATCGAGGCGACCATGGCGAACGGCGCTTCCTTGTCCAGGCTGGTGGCCGGCACATGGCTGATTACCAGATCGAACAAAGGCGCCAGGTCCTTGCGCGGACCGTTCAATTCAATATCCGCCCAGCCTTGCCGGCCCGAGGCATAAAGCATCGGGAAATCAAGCTGTTCGTCGGTGGCGCCCAGGGCTGCGAACAAATCGAACACTTCGTTGTGTACTTCGTCGGCGCGTGCGTCGGCGCGATCGATTTTGTTCACCACCACAATCGGCTTGATGCCGCGGGCCAATGCCTTGCCGACCACGAATTTGGTCTGCGGCAACACGCCCTCGGCGGCATCGACCAACACGATCGCGCCGTCCACCATGTTCAGGATCCGCTCGACTTCGCCGCCGAAATCGGCGTGGCCGGGGGTATCGACGATGTTGATGCGGCTGTCTTTCCACATCACGCTGGCAACTTTGGCCAGGATGGTGATGCCGCGCTCGCGTTCAAGGTCGTTGCGGTCGAGCGCGCGCTCGGCCACCTGCTGATGTTCGCGGAAAGCCCCGGATTGCTTCAAGAGCTGATCGACGAGGGTGGTCTTGCCATGATCGACGTGGGCAATGATGGCGATATTACGAATATCCATAACCGGTCTGAGGCTCGCTTTTTAGGTGCGGCGCACACATAGGGGGGATTGGGCCAAAATGCGAGGGAAAAGCGACATTCGGCGCGAAAGAGCACCTATGCAATGCGGCGAGGGCCGAAAAGGGGGTGGCGGAAGGCTATTTAGGGGGGGAAGATGCGAAAGTGTTTAATCTCTCGCCTTCATCGCGCCCCGTAACTCTTCCAACACCCCAACCGGCCGGGCGCCGTAATATTCGATCACCCGCGCCGCTGCCTTGGCGCCCAAGCTTGCGGCGGCGGCCAGATCCAACCCGTTGGTAAGTCCGGCCAGGAATCCCGCTGCATAGGCGTCGCCCGCGCCGGTGGTATCGACCACCGTCGAGGGCTCGGCGGGGATTTCGGCCACGGCGTCCCCCGCGAGCACCAGGCTGCCGTTGGGGCCACGGGTGATCACGGCGATGTCCACTTCGGCGCGGGCGGCCTGGGCGGCGGCGAACACGTCGCCGGTTTCATACAGGCTGCAAATTTCGGCCTCGTTGGCGAACAGAATATCGGTTTGTTCGCGCACCAAATGGCGGAATCTGGCGCGGTGACGCCCAACGCAAAACGGATCGGACAGCGAAAGCGCCACCCGCCGTCCGGCTTCGCGGGCCACGCGCGTGGCAAAATAAAATGCCTGTTGCGCCGGGGCCGGATCGAACAGATAGCCTTCGAGATAGGTGATCGCCGCATCGGCCACCAAGCGCGGATCGACATCGGTGACGCAAAATTCCACGCAGGCGCCCAGATAGGTGCTCATCGTGCGCTGGGCATCGGGCGTGACCATGATCAGACAGCGCGCGGTGGGGGAAACATCGGCGGCCAGGGGGACGGTGGGGAAATGCACACCGACGGATTCGATGTCGTGGCGGAACACCTGGCCCAACTCGTCGTCGGCCACCTTGCCTAAAAATGCCACGCGAGCGCCCAAGATCGCCGCCACGGCGCAAGAATTGCCCACCGATCCGCCGCTGCTTTCCATCCCCGGCGCCATCGCGCCATAAATCGTGACCGCCTGCGCCGCGTCGATCAGCGTCATGCCGCCGGGACGCAATCCCAATTGCACGATCAGGGATTCTGGCGCCGGAGCGACCACATCGACAATCGCGTTGCCGATACCCAAAATATCAAACTGTGTCGCAGGCCGAGTCGCTGCCATAAGAACCTCGATCATTCCGCGCGCGGCGGTAACAAATCATGCCTCCACCCGCAACCGATAAGATAGCCCTATTGTCTTGAATTAGTGTCGCGGCGCCCGCGATACGCGAGTATTTGTTGTCGTTGCCCGCCCGCCATGTTACCCCATCGCTGCGTCACGCTATGTATCGTGGCAAATCGCAAGCCGCGAGCGGATGGCGGCTTATGGAGGGGATAAAGGGAGCAAACATGTTCAAATGGCGTAAACCCGACGTCCCAGACGCACAAATTGCCAAATTCAAGCCCGATCCGGCGGCAACGCCCACTTCAACCCCAACCTCGGCCCCAACTTTGCCGCGTCCGCTTTTCCCGCCCCCCGAAGCGGGTACCGAAGTTTCCGCCAAGGCTGGTATCGTGCCAAAAAAAGCCGCGCCTATTTTGTTCGCGCCCCCCAAGGAGGCTCCGCCCATGTCATCGTCATCGTCGTCGTCATCAACTTCTTCCTCGCAGCCGCGCCCGCATTATTCCACGGCACCCGCCAATAATTCCCCCCCGCCGCAGCAAACCGTGCGCACCAGCATCCGTCCCGACACCACCGAGCGCCGCGTTCTGGTGATCGGCAAGGGCATTTCGATTTCGGGCACGATCACCGATGCGGAACGAGTGGTGATCGAAGGCGTTTTGGAATCGAAATTGGTGCGCGCCAATGAAATCTCCATCTCGCCCACCGGCGTGTTCACCGGCGATGCCGATGTGGAAGACGCCGAAGTGTCGGGCAGCGCCGAGGGCGTGATCACCGCGCGCGGCAGCCTGATCGTGCGCGCGCCGGGCCGTGTTGCGGGCACCGTGCGTTGCCGCCGGTTGCAAGTCGAGGACGGCGGGCAGATTACCGGTCAGGTGGAAATGCTCACCGACGCCTCGCCGACGCCGGCCGCGGCCCCGGCTGAAACGGTTCAGCCCCCGGAATCACGGCTTTCGGAATCACGGCTTTCGGAATCACGGCATACCGATTCGCGGTCCAGCGACACCCCAAGCGCCATGCCGATCAAACCCGATCTGATCAGCTGATCAGAGCAATATGCCATCACTTGCTATCGCGTGATGGCATGAAATTGCTCGCTAAAACAAAGACCTAGAGCGTGATGACGCAGAAAATTCGACTTAACCCAAGGTCATCACGCTCTAGGTGCGGATTCGAGGGAAAAGCCGCTCGATTCCGCGTGCCGATTTTGTTGATGGCCCTACAATGATGCAGCCCATTTGGTCTGGCCTGACCACAATCGCCACACCCGCTCTGCGCTGGGCGTTGTTGTTGCGTGCCCGGCGGGGCAAGGAGTTGCTGGCCCGCCTGCCCGAGCGCCGTGGTCTGGCTTCGCTGCCGCGCCCCAGCGGGAAGCTTTTGTGGCTGCACGCGGCCAGCGTGGGCGAGACGATTTCGCTGTTGCCGCTGTTGCGCGCCTTGCCGGCGCATATCCATGTCTTGTTCACCACCGGCACCGTCACCTCGGCCGCGATGATCGCCGAGCGCATCCCGGCGTTGGGGTTGGCCGATCGGGTGATTCATCAATTTGCCCCGCTCGACGCGCATCGCTGGGTGCGGCGTTTTTTGGATCATTGGCGCCCCGATGCGGTGGCGTTTGTCGAATCCGAGCTGTGGCCCAACATGATCGCCCAATGTGCGGCGCGCGGCAGACCGTTGATGCTGCTCAATGGCCGCATGTCGGAACGCAGTATGCGCGGCTGGCAACGCGTGCCCCGCTTTGCCCGGCGATTGATCGGCGCGTTCGATCGCATCTGGGCGCAATCCGACGTGGATGCGGCGCGATTCCATAAATTGGGCGGGCGGCGCGTGGAATCGCCCGGTAATCTGAAATTCTGCGCCGACCCGTTGCCCGCCGACGCGCAGGCGTTGGCAAGCTTGCAAGCCGTGCTGCAAGACCCTTCGCGGCCGATATGGCTGGCCGCCAGCACCCACCAGGGCGAGGAAGAAATCATTGCTCGCGTTCACGCGCGCGTCGCGGTGGAATTTCCCGATCTGCTGACCATCATCGTGCCGCGTCACCCTGGCCGTGGCGGCGAGATCGCGGCGCTTTTGCACGCGCCGCAACGCTCGCAAAACGCGCCGCCGCCAGATCGGGGCTTCTGGATCGCCGATACGATGGGCGAATTGGGGTTGTTCTATCGCCTAGTGCGCGTCGTGTTCGTCGGCAAAAGTCTGGGCGCAACCGGAGGGCAGAATCCCTTGGAACCGGCCCGGCTGGGATGTGCCATCGCCATCGGTCCGGCCACGGCGAATTTCACCGAAGCCGTCGCCCTGTTGCGCAAAGCGGGCGGGCTGGCCGTGGTGCCCGATGAAGCCGGTCTGGCCGCCTGGGTGGCCTTGATGCTGCGCGAGCCCGACCTGGCGGCGGCAATGGGCGAGGCGGCCCGCGCCACCCTGGATCAGAAACAGGCGCTGCCGGCGCGTCTGGCGCGGATTCTGGCGGATAGTTGCTGATGCGCGCGCCTGGTTTCTGGCGGCGGGATGGGTGGGTTTCGCGTCTGTTGGCGCCATTCGGCGGGCTTTATGGAGCAGCCACGGCGCGGCGGTTGCGCCGCCCCGGTCTGCGCGTGCCCGCCACCGTGATTTGCTGCGGCAACGCCACGGCGGGCGGTACCGGCAAAACCATTGTGGCCTTGGCGATCGCGGATATTCTGATCAATGCCGGTCATCGCCCGGCCTTCATCAGCCGGGGCTATGGCGGCAGGCTGAAAACACCGACGCGGGTCGATCCTGCCCGCCACACGGCGCGGGATGTGGGTGACGAGCCTTTGTTGCTCGCGGCCCGCGCCCCCTGTTTCATCGGCCGCGACCGGGCGGCGGTGGCGCGATTTGCCGCCGGTTTTACCCATCTGATCCTGGATGACGGGTTGCAAAATCCAAGTCTGGTCAAGGACATCAGTTTCCTGGTGATCGATGGTGGCGCGGGATTTGGCAATGGCCGGATGATCCCGGCGGGGCCGCTGCGGGAACCGGTGGCCGCCGCCGCGCGGCGCGTACAGGCGGCGATTTTGATCGGCGAGGACGAATTCAATGCCCAGGCACAATTGCCGCCCGGTTTGCCTGTGCTGAAAGCAACCCTGGTGCCCGTTTACGGCAAAAATGACGATGATCCGCGCGGCCGGCGGGTGGTGGGGTTTGCCGGCATCGGCCGTCCCGGCAAATTCCGCGCCAGTCTGATCGAGGCCGGCGCTGCCGTTGCCGAATTCATCGCCTTTCCCGATCATCATTTTTACACCGAAACAGAAATCTCGCGGTTGCAAGCGGAAGCGATACGATTCAACGCGCGGTTGGCGACGACGCGGAAAGATTTGGTGCGTCTGCCCCCCGCGGCCCGCGCGGGAATTGCCGTCCTGGACGTCGAACTCCGATTTACCGCACCCGCGGCATTGGCAAATTTGCTTTGCTGCACAGCAGCATCGTCAAATCTTTAGAATTCTTGTGATTGTTGGCTCTAGGCATTCGAGCGGCGGAATGATAAGCCGCGCCCATTACGAATGCAGGTCACGGTCGAAAACCGCTGATCGCTCCCCAACAGGGAAATTCATTCGCGCTCACGACCCCGCCGGCCGCCGCGCCAAAGGGAAACAAAGGTTGGATAGTGTAAAATGCCGGTCCGCATTCTAGACGTACGCGAAGCCACGGTTCCGATTGCGTCCACCATCCGCAATGCCACCATCGATTTCAGCCAGATGACCATCAGCGTGGTCGCGGTGATCACCGATGCGGTGCGCAACGGCCAGCGCGTGGTGGGATATGGCTATCATTCCAATGGCCGTTACAGTCAATCCGGCCCGATTCGTGATCGCTTCATTCCGCGTATTCTGGCGGCGGATCCGGATGATCTGTTGGATGACGACCACGATAATCTTTGCCCGGCACGCGTTTGGGCCACCATGATGGCCAATGAAAAGCCTGGCGGGCATGGCGAACGCTCGGTGGCGGTCGGCACGCTGGATATGGCGATCTGGGATGCCATCGCCAAGATTGCCGAAATGCCGCTGTATGCGTTGCTGGCCAAAAAACGCAACCAGGAGGCGAGTGGCCGCGTATTTTTATATGCGGCGGGCGGTTATTACTACCCAGGCCAGGATATGCGGGCGTTGTGCGACGAAATGCGCCGTCATCTCGATGAAGGCTTTACCGCCGTAAAGATCAAAATCGGCGGTGCGTCCTTGGCCGAAGACCGCAAACGCGTCGAAGCCGTGTTGGAAGAACTCGGCCCGCACGCACGCCTGGCGGTCGATGCCAACGGCAGTCTCGATCTGCGCATGGCCGTCGCTTACGGCGAAATGCTGCGCGAATATGATTTGTTGTTCTTTGAAGAACCCGGCGACCCGCTCGATTTCGCGCTCCAATCGGTGTTGGCGGGGGTGTATCCGCACGCCATGGCCACGGGCGAAAATCTGTTCAGCCTGCAAGATGCGCGCAATCTGGTGCGCTATGCCGCACTGCGCCGCGACCGCGATTTTCTGCAATTCGACGCCAGCCTGTCGTATGGCCTCACCGAATATCTGCGCATCCTGGCGATGACCGAAGCCCAGGGCTGGGCGCCATCGCGCATGTTGCCGCACGGCGGACATGTGATGGCCATGAACATGGTCGCGGGGTTGGGTCTGGCCGGCACCGAATTTTACCCCGGTTTGTTCGAACCCTGGGGCAACCTGCCGGATCATTGCCGGATAGAAGATGGATACCTCACGTTGCCCGAAGCGCCCGGGATGGGGTTCGAGGCCAACAGCGCGTTGTTCGAGGCGATCAAGCAGGCGACGGCGTAATAGCCTTTCGTTACTCCTGGGGCTTTTGCATCAACGCCTGTTCGCCGTCGATCAGTTGCAGCCCGCCGACCACCCAGCCATGGTTCCATGTGCGTTCTTTCACGCGCCAGCCTTCGGCCGTTTTCACCACCAGATCGGAATAGCTGCCGTGGACCTGAAACATCTCTGTTTCGCCGCCCGCGCCTTGCCGCCCCATCGGGAACAGCATCTTGAATTTCACCCGTGCCGATTGCAGATCGGGCGCAAAATCGATGCGGAAATTGCCGCAGAAATGGAACAGATGGCTGCTTATCTCGTTGTTGTGTTTGATCAGGTTTTTCACGAATTCCCGGTCGCCCTTGGCGTGGCCCCAATCGACCACGGCATCGGGCAGAAACACCTGATCCAGCACATCATATTGCTGATCGTCGCACGCAAACACATAGCGCGCGTAAAGGTCTTCGATGGCCAAACGGTTGGCCACCTCTTCGGGTGAAAAAGGAAACGGCATGGCGTGGCTCCCTGGTTCCGGCGCGTGAGCGGGGCTTTCGCCGGTTGTTATACTCTTGTACCGGGCGCGATCCTGTGCCGTTCAGCCATCGAGTGTCAAGCGTCGGAACCACATGCCGCTTCTCATATTCCCTCGCCCCCGCGCCGCAGCAATGTCACCCCGTCGCCCGGCATCAGCCGCAGGCTGGGATAGGGTTGTTCCGTGGTGCCATCGGTGTGCGACACCGAAATGATCAGGCAATTGCGCGCCGACAGCGCCTCGACTTCAGCGATGGTGCGCCAGGCATAGCGGCTGGTGTCCTCTACCACGATGGTTTCAAGCTCCACACCCAGGCGGTTGAGATCGTGTTCCAGCGCGTGCATCCGCTTGCCTTCGCGCAGCAGCGAGGCAGTGGTGGGATAGAGGATGATCTCGGCCACCCGCTCGGCGCCGATGTGGGCGGGCAGGACCACCTGGTTGGCGCCGGCCTGGCGCAATTTGGATTCGGTCGAGGGATCCTCGCCGCGCGCGATGATCTCCAGCGTGGGGTTGAGTGCCCTGGCCGACAAGGTGATAAAAACATTGGCGGCGTCCGATGGTAACACCGTGGCCAGCACCTTGGCGCGCACGATCCCGGCGGCGATCAGGATCGCTTCTTCGGTGGCGTCGCCGGTGAGGCACAGATAGCCCAGTTCACGCGCCCCGACGAGACGTTCCTCGTTGCGTTCGATCACCACGAAACGGCGGTTTCCGGCGGCGAGTTCGCGGGCAAGAATCAGCCCGATGCGGCCATAGCCACAGATGATGACATGGCCCGCGAGCGAATCGATTTGGCTTTTCATGCGTTTCTGCCCAACCAACTGTTGCAGAGTGGAAAAAGTGATGAATTGCACCAGCGAACCGGTGAGAAAGATCATGCCGGTGCAGCCCAGCACCACCAGGGATTCGGTGATCCAGCGCAACTGCTCGGTGTTGACCGGGCGAACCTCGCCATATCCCACCGTGAAAATGGTGATGATCACCATGTAAACGGCATCGCTCAGGCGCCAGCCATGGGCGACGTAAAGCCCTGCCGCCGTGGCGCCGACCAGCACCACAAAGATGATGCCGCCGATCAGATTGCGGATCGGTGATTTCCAAATATCATTCATGGTGGAAAAAGGGGCATAATGCTCTAAGAAGTGAAAATGTATTTCGCGCCCCCCGCCGCCCAAAAACGCCAGCAAGCGCAGTACGCCGGTAAAACCCGCCGGTTGTGGATTCACGCCGGGTTGCACAAGACGGGCACCACATCGCTGCAATCCTTTCTGGCTGAAAAACGCGAGGCGCTGGCCGAACGCGGGGTGCTGTATGTCCGCGCCGGAACCAACCGATATCTCGATGGCAACCATAATGTGGCATGGGAATTGACCGGCGACCATAGGTTCGAACTCGATACCGGCTGTCTGGAAGAGGCCGTGCAGGAAATCGCCGATTTTCCCGGCGATGCGATCCTTTCCAGCGAGGATTTTGAAAGCCTGCTGCACCGGCCCAAGGGCTTCGACCCGCTGCTGCGGCATCATTTGTTGCGCCATCATCGGGTCGGCGTGCTGGTCTATCTGCGCAACCAGGCCGATTATCTGGCTTCGCTGGCGGCTGAAAACCAAAAACACGGGGTGGCGTTCAGCCTGGAAGATTATCTCGCGCGCATTGTCAAGGACGGACGGCTGGCGGTGCGCGAATGGGTGTTTCAGTTCGATGCCGCGGCGCTGGCGGCGGCGTGGCCTTATCGCAACGCCGGGCTGGTGCTGCGCAATTATCACGCCATGGCGGGCAATTCGACGGTCATCGATGCGATCGGGTTGATGGCCCCCGGCTTTAAGGTCGAGGCGGACCCGCGTTTGAATGTGTCCCACCAAAAAGCCCGGTTGCGGACCGAAGACGCCGCGCGATTGATGGCGCGCTTTGCCGATGCCAATCGCCGTCTGTGCGCCAGGCTGAAGCTCGACGCCGCCGGGTTGCTGGAAGCCCTTACCACCCGTCAATTTCCACCATAATAATCACTCTCCCTGATAATGGGGCCAGACGGTCCAGAGTGTTGGAATTGGCCGTGCCAATG
>JAJZHU010000064.1:0-1771 GCA_021798375.1 Pseudomonadota bacterium
ACTGACCCTTGTGACGTCGTCATCGAGCCCTTGCGAAGCAATCCATCTTCGCTTTTTTTCCTGGCCGCAAAAGAAAGAAAGATGATGGATTGCCGCGCAAGAACTCGCAATGACGGCGGGGCTAGAGCTGGGTCAAACTTTGCGCCGTCTGGTATCATATGTCGGATTCGGAGTGACAACAAAACAATATTGGCAAGCCAATATTGTGGCCATTGAATCAAGAATCGCGGGGCCGGTCCGGCTTAATCATGGTTTGAACAATCTTGCCATTTTTGTTTGGCTTTCTCGTCTGAATCGCGGGCCTCCACCCAGATCGCGCCGGTTGTGGTGTGTTCTTGTTTCCAAAACGGGGCGTCGGTTTTCAGCCAATCGATCAGAAATTCAGTGGCGGCCAGGGCATCGGCGCGATGGCTGGCGGCGGCGAGCACGAGCACGATCGAATCGCCGGGTTTCAACGTGCCGACACGGTGGATCAAGGTGACATCGAGCAGGCCAAAGCGGGTGATCGCCGTGGCGGCGATATGCTCCAGGGTTTTTTCGGTCATGCCCGGATAATGTTCGAGCGTGAGGCTGTAAAAACCGGGTGCGCCGCGCACCAGGCCGACAAAGCTGCCGACTCCGCCGATATCGTCGCGGCCCTGGGTGATGGCCTTGATTTCATCGTTGATGTCGAAGGGCTCGGTCTGCACGCGCACCAGCATGGCTTCAGCCCCCGGTGGTGGGAGGGAAAAAGGCAATTTCGTCGCCTGCCGCGATTGGCGTGTCGGCGGTGGCAAAGACTTGATTGACCGCGCCTCTGATGCTGGCTTGGGCCAGGATCGGATGGCGGCGGGCCAACAAGGCGCGCAACTGCCCCAGGTTGGCGATGCCGGGCGGCAATGCGAGTTCTTCTTCGGACTGGCCGATTTTTTCGCGGGCCGCGGCGAAATAAAGAATGCGCACCGTGGTCATGATCAGGGAACTCCGCTGCCGGACCGCTCGATATCCATGATGGTGGGGTCAACCGGATAGGATGTCGGCCAAGGCTGGCCGGGTTCCGGGGTGAGGTTTGCCGATGCCGGGGATTTGCCATGGGCCAGTGCAACATTGGCCGCATCGCTTTTGACCCTGTGCGGGGCATGGAAGGGATCGAGCAAGTGGCATGTATAGTTGCCAAATCCGGCGCACCCGCCCAGGCAAGTTAACAGGGCGAGAAGTAAGGCGGGACGCACATGACGCGGCATGGGAAGCTTCCTTGCGCAGGGTGGCGAGAGGCGGACGGTATCGGTTAAAAGATTGGGCATTGCTTTGCAATCATTCAATCTGGAATCTGGTCAATCTGAAGTATGGGCAATCTGAAGTGTGGGGTGAACGATCGGCGTGCCTCATCCCTGTTTCACCGAATGCGCGATGATCCAGGCGGCGATGTGGGTGGGTTGGTTCAGATCAAGCTGCGGCAGCGCGCAATCATCCAAGGGGGCGGCATCGGTGGCCACGGCCAGAACGCTGGGGTGGGTGGGCCATAGCGGGGGTTTGCCCACGCTGGGCCGGAAGATTTCGAGTTTCGGCATCGGGTAATCGCGAAAGCCCTCGACCAGCACCAGATCGACCGGCGCCATCCGCCCCAGCAGAGACATCAGATCGGGTTGCTCGCCGTTGCATTCATGCAGCAGCGCAAAGCGTCGGTCGCCCAGCAGCAGCACCTCGCGGGCGCCGGCGGCACGGTGGCGGAAACTGTCTTTGCCGCGGTGATCGAGGTCGAATCCCTTGTGGGCGTGCTTGATGGTCGAAA
>JAJZHU010000064.1:1781-10260 GCA_021798375.1 Pseudomonadota bacterium
CCGACAGGCCGTGGGCAATAAGATGGGGCAGCACGGCTTCGATCACGCTGGTTTTGCCCGCGCCGGACCAGCCCGCGATGCCCAAAAGATGGAAGCCGCTGTTGGAAAAATTCAAGGTTTTGCCTTTGGTTGGGTGCCGGCGTGGCGCAGTCCGGTGATCAGATAGTCCCATCCGGTGATCAAGGTAAGCGCCGCGGCCACCCATAGCATCACCAGTCCGATGGTTTGCACATGCAGCCACGACAGATGCACCACGCGGGCACCGGCGTCGCCGGCCACGAGCGCGCCCAACGCCCCCATCTGAAAGCCGGTTTTCCATTTCGCCAGTTGGGTGACAGGCAAGCCGATGCGCAATTCGGCCAGATGTTCGCGCAGACCGCTGACCAATATTTCGCGCATCATGATCACGATCGCCGGGTACAGCCCCCACATCGAAAGATGATTCAAACCCGCCAGCACGATCAAGGTGGCGCCTACCAGTAATTTATCGGCAATTGGATCGAGCATGCGTCCGATGGGCGAGGTTTGCGCGCGATCGCGGGCCAGCTTGCCATCGAAATAATCGGTGATGCCGGCGGCCGCAAACACCATGCTGGCGGCAAAATCGGCCCATGGGTGGTGGATCGCCATCAGCAGCACAAGCAGCGGAATGGCGGCGATGCGTGACAGGGTGAGCAAATTGGGCAGATCTGTGAGCATGGGAAGGCAGACTAGCCGCGTCGGGGCTTGCTGCAAACAGGCAATATTGTTCGATTGTTAATGGAATAGGGCGCATAGCGAAGGAGGCGCGGAATTATGCGCCGCCATGGATGGTTTTGATGCTGGAATGCACCAACAGCACGCGGCCCAGCGCCGGGTTTCGGTCGGCGAGCCGGTCGAGGTCGTTGTTGCTGTGGCAGATGGGGCAGCGCAGCGCGCGGTTGGATTGCAACTTGCCCAGACGTTCGCACAGCAATTGGCCGCACGAAGGACAGTGCAGGGGCACTATATCCCGACCCTCGTTCAATGAGACGTGCTGCATTCCATTCCCTGGTTTTGAGGGTGTGGGGAAGCCAATAACCGTCCGGTTGTTAAAACAGAGTTATCGGTTTTATTTGGCCTGAAAATGCGAAAATACGATCTTTGCGACCGCCGCATCGATGCCCGGCACCGCTTCCAATTCCGCCAGGCCTGCCTGTCCCACCGCGCGCGGACTGCCGAAGTGGTTGAGCAACGCCCGTTTGCGCGCCGGACCGATGCCGGGAATCGAGTCGAGTTCGCTGCCGGTGAGCGCCTTGCTGCGGGCGGCGCGGTGGGTGCCGATGACGAAGCGGTGCGCCTCGTCGCGCAGACGTTGCAGATAATACAATGTGGAGTCGCGCGGCGGCAGTTGGAAGGGCGGTTTGCCGGTTTGGTGAAACCACTCGCGGCCGGCATCGCGGTCCGGGCCTTTCGAGATGGCGACGAGCTTGATGTCGTCGAGGCCGAGTTGGTCGAAAATTTCCTGGGCGGCGGAAAGCTGCCCCTGGCCGCCGTCGATCAATACCAGATCGGGCCATTCGGGCTCCAGCCCTTCGCCTTCTTCCTTGATGGTGCGGGCGAAGCGGCGGAGCAGAACCTCGCGCATCATGGCGAAGTCGTCGCCGGGGGCAACCGGGCCTTTGATGCCGTATTTGCGATAGGCGTTGCGGCGGAAACCTTCGGGGCCGGCCACGATCATGGCGCCGTAAGCCTGGCGGCCCATCAGGTGGGAATTGTCATAGACCTCGATGCGGGCGGGAGGGGCTGCCATCTCGAACAATTCGGCCACAGCCTTGAGCAGTTTGGCCTGGCCGGTGGCTTCGGCGAGTTTGCGTTCCAATGCCTCGCGGGCGTTGGTTTCGGCGTGCAGCACGAAGGCGCGCTTTTCCCCCCGCGCGGGGGTGGCGAGTTCGATTTTGCGCCCGGCCTTGAGGCCGAGGGCTTGGCCCAGCAAGGCGCGGTCGGGCAGATCGATGTTGAGCAGGACAAAGGGCGGAATGGGCTTGTCGTCGTAGAATTGGGGCAGGAAGGCGCTGAGTATTTCGCTGGCCTCGGCATTCTGGGCGTGGGCGGGATAAAAGGCGCGGTTGCCGTTGTTGCGGCCGCCGCGCAGAAAGAACACCTGCACCACGCTTTGGCCGGCCAATTGATAGATCGCGATCACGTCGGCGTCGTCGATGCTGCTGGCGGTGGCGACGCCGCTGGATTGCACATGGGTGAGTGCGCGGATGCGGTCGCGCAGGATGGCGGCGCGTTCAAATTCCTGCGCGGCGGCGGCGTGCTCCATCTCGGCCGCCAGTTTTTGTTGCAATTCGGCGCCGCGCCCGGCCAGAAAGACGCGGGCCTGGGCCACCTGCTCGGCATAGTCGGCGGGCGAGATGCGGCCCGCGCAGGGCGCCGAGCAGCGTTTGATCTGATACAGCAGGCAGGGACGGGTGCGGTTTGCAAACACGGTGTCCTCGCACGAGCGCAGTTGAAACAGGCGTTCGAGCGCGGTGATGCTTTGGCTTACCGCCCAGGCCGAGGCGAACGGGCCATAGAAACTTGCCTTGCGGGTGCGCGCGCCGCGGTGCTTGGCGATTTGGGGGAAGGGGTGGTCCTCGGTGAGGATCAGCCAGGGATAGGATTTGTCGTCCTTCAGCAGGATGTTATAGCGCGGCCTGAAACGCTTGATCATGTTGGCTTCAAGCAGCAACGCTTCGGGCTCGGTGGGAACGGTGACGATTTCCATCGAGCGGGTTTCGAACACCATGCGGCGCAGGCGTTCGGGCAGACGGGCGGGGTCGGTGTAATAGGTGACGCGCTTTTTAAGGCTGCGCGCCTTGCCGACATACAACGCATCACCTCTGGCATCGAGCATCCGGTAAACGCCGGGGCTGAACGGCAAGGTGGCCACAACCTGGGCGATCAGGGCGGCGCCCGTGACAGGAATATCGGTAAGTGCTTCTGGTGTTTGATTTGTCGGTTCGGTCATGGGGGCAATGTGGCATGGGAGGCGGTTAATTTCATCCACCGATCTTGTGGACAAGTCTGGGGAGCGATGGGAAATAGAATCGTCTGGACCGCAGTCTTCCGGGCTTGGTTGGTGATTGCTTAATATTTGAGCGAAAGAACGAACATATTGATTTTGTTTGATTCATATTTTGGATTTTGACAGCAAGCAGTCGTAAATCAAAGATTTGTGCGCAGGAACATCGAATGACCGAGAGTCAATAGGGTTTGGTGGACAAAATGGTCCGTCGCGCGATTTTTGGAATTATTTTTGTGCGGTGCAGTGCCGCGGCCGGTGGAGGCAGATACGAGGGCTGGTTCAATGTTGCGGTGCGGCAAATTGGGTTTTGATTCATCCACCGATCTTGTGGATAAGTCTGGGGAAGACCGTCCAATAGAATCGCCGGAAGCGCAGGATTCCAAGCCTTCCATCGGCTTGCCTATTTTTTAAGCGAAAAAATCAACATGTTGATTTTAAAGCATATTTATATAAATACGGCAACAAATATGACCGAAAATTTATTTCGATCTGTCATCTTACTGTAATTATTGGGAGTCAATGGAGGATGGTGGACAAAATTCATTTTGATGGCGCTCGATTGTAACCCCGACGGCCATGGCATCGGCGAAGACTTCCAGTTTTTCGATCTTCACCCGGGCGATGCGGATGCGCCGATCGAGCAACAGGCAACCGTTGGCAATGCGTTCGGCCAGGGTCTCGACCAGCTTGATATGGCCGGCGCGGATGGTGCCGCGCACCAGTTGCGCAACGCGCTGGTAATCCACCACATGTTCGACATCTTCACGGCCCAGGGCGCGTTCGGCCTCGGCGTTGGGATCTTCCGTCACCGCCAAATCCACGTTGACCCGGATGCGTTGGGTTTGGCGATGCTCATGGGCGTAAACGCCGATCGACGCATCGAGCAGCATGTCATGCACAAAGACGTGGCGCAGACCGGGGCGGCAGAGGGGGGTGTTGGGGAAAGCGGCGCTCATTTCATTCCTCGGGGGGCAGCAGCGAGCGGGTGGGACTCCATTGCAGGTGCTGGCCGCCATCGAGTGCGAGCATCTGGCCGGTGACCGAGCGCAATTGCAGAAAGGCCATCACCGCATCGGCGATTTCATCGGGAGTGGTGGAATGGCGCAAAGGCACGCTGGCGGCCTGTTTGGCGAACTGCTCGTCGGTTTGGCGCGGGCTGGGCAGGGTGGGGCCGGGACCTATGGCATTCACCCGGATGCGCGGGGCAAGCGCGAGCGCCATGGTTTGGGTCAGGGTCCACAGCGCCGCCTTGCTGATTGTGTAGGTCATGAAATGCGGGGTGAGCGACCAGACGCGCTGATCGGCCAGGTTGATGATCAACCCGTGTGCATTTTCCGGCAGATGGGTGGCGAAGGCCTGGGTGAGAATGAAGGGGGCGCGCAGATTGGGGTCCATGTGATGATCCCAGTTTTGCCGCGTGGCGTCGAACCATTCGTCGCGATCGAAGGTGCTGGCGTTGTTGATCAGGATGCCGATCGGGCCGAGGGCTTTGTGAGCGGCGGGAAACAGCGCTTGCGTTTCGGCTTCGTTTGATAGATCGGCTTGCAGCAGAGCGGATTTTCCGCCGATGCGGGTGATTTCTTCAGCCAGATTGCGCGCATCGGCTTCGCTGCGGTGATAATGAATGCCAATCATAAAGCCCTGGCCCGCCAGGCGCAGGGCTATGGTGCGGCCAACTCTGCGGGCGGCGCCGGTGATGAGGGCGGCGGGGGGGATTTGCTCGGACATGATCACTGGGTACGACAGGAGAGGCGGGGCGTGAAGTATCTTTTGTTGGGTAATGGCAAAATCAAGCCCTCCAAACGCTTTGACGGGTTCGATGCCGTGGTGCAGTTCAACCATTGCCGTCATCGCGCACGGGTTCCGGCGGCGGCCTTGCGGTGGGTGTTTCTGTCTAATACCGGCTCGCCGATGGAACGCAATGTGGATATTTTGTGCGGTTTGGCGGCGGATCCCGCCTTGCGCGATGCCGTGATAATCGAGGCGCGCAGCCCGCGTTTTTATCGTTTCAAGCGCGCGCTTCTGTGGCTGTGCCGCTCGCCGCACTGGCAGCACTTCACGCCCTCAAACGCGGGGCGGCGGCTGGAACGGCTTTGGCCGGTGCAAACGCTCGATTTTGCCGCCAGTTGGCGGTTGGAGCGAAAAATGTGCCGGGCCGGAATGCCGGGCTTTATGATGCCAAGCACCGGGATGATCGCGTTTGATTGGGTGTGTCAGCGGATGCAGCCGGGCGATAGCCTGCATATCGATGGATTTGGCTGGCGCGGTTGGGAGGGGCACCCGTGGGAGATCGAGCAGGCGATGATGCGGAAGGTTTTGGGTTGGCGGGGGGTGGGTTAGTCTCGGTCGGCGATCCGTGTCCTTCCATTTTATGGCGCCAGGCGGCGGAATGGGTGGACTGTCAGCATAATCCCGATATGATTGCGCGAATATCACAGGAGTACAAGCCGTTATGCCGCGCGAAGATGACATTGAGGCATTGTCTGCGTTACTGGAGCCACTCATGGCGACCCGTTTGTTGAAACGCTCGCGTGATACGTTCGATTATGATCGTTTGGCGGATTTTGCGGCCAGCCTCGACTCCGCTCGCTTCGCGACCGAACATTTTGCCAGCGCCAAACGATTCCCCCACGACGAAGCTCTGTTGCGCCATGGCGTGGCCGCCGCGCGACCGGATGGGTTGTTTCTCGAGTTCGGCGTCGCCAGCGGCCGTACCCTGCGGTTCATCGCGGAAGGCCACGCCGGCCCGGTCTATGGCTTTGATGGTTTCAACGGACTGCCCGAAAAATGGCGGCCGGGCTTTCCCGCCGGCGCGTTTGCCCAACAGCCGCCCGAGACTTTGCCGAATGCGGAACTGGTGATTGGCTGGTTTGAAAATACATTGCCGGGATTCATGGTCCGTCATCAAGAACCGATTTCGTTTTTGCACATTGATTGCGATTTATACTCCTCGACCAAGACCATTTTTCATTATCTCAAGGGATATATCATTCCCGGAACTGTCATTGTGTTTGATGAGTTCCTGAATTATCCAGGCTGGCGTGAACACGAATACAAAGCCTGGAGTGAATTCGTAACCCAGCAGGGGCTTGGTTTCAAATATACCGGTTGCGTTCCATCTCATCAACAAGTCAGTGTTGTAATCGAATGAATTTGGAGACAAGGCAGTTGGAAAGACCTGACGACCTGATTGTAGCGTTCCGGACGCATCTTTGGAACGATGATATCGCATTTTTGGCGCGCCGGCTCCGTGACGCTTCGGCGGGTACGCGGTTTGTTATTCTCGCCGATGAAACGCATGGTGTTCTGGAAACTTCACCATTCGAGAAGATTGCGCATTACAGCGATTTTGCATCTTTTGGTTTGCCAAATTACCCGCGACGTTCTGTACTTTGGTACAATGCCGACTATCCACTCTATGTTTTACGCGCGCATTTTCCCAAAGCGGAATACTTCGCGATGGTCGAGTACGATGTATCCATGAACGTGGATTTCGGTGCTCTCATGCGTCATGCCCAAAGCAATGGCATTGATTTTGTGGCGCATAAAATCGCCGCCGCCCCACCGTCATGGTTTTGGCATAAAACGATCGCACCACACTTTCTGGCGCCGATGAAGGCTTTGATAGCGTCCATGATCATTTCAAGCAGGGCGATCGACGCCTTGTTGACGCGCCGCAGAACGCTGTTGGCCGCCAAGGTGCCCGAGATAGAGGCAGATTGGCCGTATTGTGAAGGTTTCATTCCCTCGGTAATAGCGGAATTTCCAGACTTTCGGATGGATGATATCGGACACCATGCGGAACTCCCTTTTTACGATTGGACCAATCCAGTTCACATGAAATCGCCGGAGGCAAATGCTCCTGGCACGATCTCCCACCCTGTGCTAGGCGGCATGCATTTCATCGACCGACGCCTCGCTTATGATAAACCGGAAGCGATATTTGATCCTGATTCAATGTTGAATCGACAATTATCATTTTACGATCCGGTTGACTTCATTGGCCCTCTGACACGACTCGTTAAATCAAAACGGTCGTTTGAATTGCTGGAACGGTTCAGGGCGGTGGCGGAACGGAATTCCTGGCCGACCGACGGAATAAGTATAAATCTTGCGTATGCCAAGCCTGCGACCCAGTCTTCTACGTGCGAGTGGTCACGTTTTCGTGAACCTGATGTTGACGCAATTGGCGCCAATAACGGCAACATAAACGGTGGTTTTGGTTTCCACACAGCTTTTGAACTTAACCCCTGGTGGCAGGTTGACCTGGAACAAGACTTTGCCATCACCAAGGTGGTTGTGTTCAACCGGTTGGGTCTTACCGGGCGCTGCACCCGGATGAGTGTGTCGAGCTCGGATGACGGCGAGAACTGGCTCATCCGTGGCGCCAAGCTCGATGACGTTCACTTTGGTGGCGCCGACGGCAACCCCTATGTTTTCTTTTTTGAGGTTCCGTTCGTGGCCCGGTTTATTCGTATCTCCATGATTGGAGAGGGTTTTCTTCATCTTGATGAGGTCGAAGTTTACGGCGACCGGATCGACTCATGAAGCCGGTTTTGATTGCCGGTGCCGGCGACTGATTCTGTTCACAAAAAGAAATCTCCCTCAACTCAGGGCCTGGTAAATCGCCTCAGCCAATCGGCTTAACTGCGGCGGCGTGATGGTAAACGCCGGCGTCAGATAAACAATGTCGCGGAATGGCCGCACCCACACATTCAGCGCCAGCAAGCGGGATTTAAGCGCGGCAAGGTCTTTCATCTCGTGCAATTGCACCACGCCGATGGCCCCCAGCACGCGCACATCGCGCACCTTGGGCAAAGCGCGGCAGGGTTCCAGTTCGGCCTTCATCTGCGCCGAAATCGACGCGACCTGGGCCAGACGGGGCTCGGTTTCAAACAGATCGAGCGAGGCGTTGGCACTCGCGCAGGCCAGGGCATTGGCCATGAAGGTTGGGCCATGCATCAGGGCTTTTTTCGGATCGCAGGACATGAATTGCGCCACGATCCTGGCGTTGGCGATGGTGGCGGCGAGCGGGATGGTGCCGCCGGTGAGGGCTTTGGAGAGGGTGATGATGTCGGGTGCTACACCCGCCTGCTGGCAGGCGAACATTGTCCCGGTGCGGCCAAAGCCGGTGAAGATTTCATCGAAGATCAGCGGCAGACCGTGCAGATCGGCGGCCTGTCGCAAGATGCGCAGGGTTTCCGGCGGGTGAAACACCATGCCGCCCGCGCCTTGCACCAATGGTTCCACCAAAATGGCGGTGAGGCTCGCCGCGTGGCGGGAAAGATGCGCATGGAAGGCGGCCGTGCTGCCGGGGTCGGTGGGCAGGTCGATGATGTCGTGCTGGTGCAGATGCGGGGCGAACAGGGCGTGCATCCCTTCCTCGGGGTCGCACACCGCCATGGTGGCAAAGGTGTCGCCGTGATAGGCGCCCTTGAAGGCAAGGCA